>CACYEE010000166.1 GCA_902773415.1 uncultured Actinomyces sp. | reverse complement strand
GCATCGCGTCGGCGCGCGCGCGAGCGCAGAAGAGGCGAGCGCAGCACGTCCTGCCGCGACCTGGGCTTCCTGATGGCGAGCTGGGCGAGAACGGCCGTCGGGATGACCCGTCCCACGGCGAGGTCGCGCTGCTTCGCGATGCCTTCGCGCGCATGCCAAAGGCTTTCGAGCATGGCGAGCGAACGCCTGTCGCGGATTTTCTCTTTCCGCGCGGCCTTGCGCCAGGGGTCGGTTTCCTGCGGCCTCGGCGCGCGCAGACGGATCTCTTCGCATTCCTCGGCGAGCCATTCGCGCCGTCCCGCCCGGCAAAGCATCTCGTCGAGGGCGACGGCAAGGTCGTGCAGCAGTTCGACGTCGAGTGCGGCATAGGCGCGCAGGTCGGGGCCGAGGGGACGCGCGGACCAGTCGGAAAACGAGTGTTCCTTCGCAAGTCCGTATCCGAGGACTTCGGCGATTTCGGCCTGGAGGGAGACCCGTTCGAATCCGAGGAGGAGCCCGGCCATTTCGGTGTCGTAGACCTGGCGTGGCCTGAGCCCGAGGTCGGCGAGGCAGGGAAGGTCCTGGTCTGCGGCGTGGAGTATCCATACGTCGGTGGACAGGACTTCGGCAAGGGGGGTGAGGCGGTCCTCGATGCCCACCGGGTCGATCAGGAAGGTTCCGGCGCCTTCCCGGCGAATCTGAACGAGATATGCCCGGTCGGAGTAGCGGATTCCCATTGCGCGCTCGGTGTCGATGGAGAAGGGGCCTCGGCCTGCCGCGAGCCGGGCGATGGCGTCCTCGATGCTGTCGCGGGTGACTTCGGGGATGCCTTCGCGAGGCTCGTCGAGCCGGACGATATCGACCGCGTCGCTCAATCTTCTCGCCTCGGCAGCGACGAGATTCCCACGGGTTCGAGTCCGGCAATGGCTGCGGCGAAGTCGGCCCATGCTTCGAGGTGTTCCCACAGGTCGGGCGCATCGGGAGTCCAGGAGGCCCGCAGTTCGACGTCGGTGTGCCTGTCCGCAAGGACGTCCCCTCCGAAGGATTCGTTGTAGACCCGCGTCACCGTTCCCGTGAGGTTGCGCCAGCCGGCGGCGTGGCCGGACAGCGATTCGGTGAGCCACGACCATGCCGCTTCTCCCAGGAGCGGATCGTCTGCCATGGCCGAGTCGATGGGGGCTTTCGCGTGGGCGACGATGCGCATCGTGCCGTCCCACGCCGGCTGCCCGTCCGGGTCGCACAGGAGGACGAATCGCGCTTGTCCGCGGTATGCTTCCGGGGCGAGGTCGGTCGAATCGTTGATTTCCGCGAGAAGTGCCACGGACCACGGTGCAATCGCCTTCGGGGGCGGAACCTGCGAGACGTGGAGTTCGCTGCGGAAATCATGCCCCTTGAGCGAATCGACCGCGATGAGGAAATCCTGTGGAACTAAGGTCTGTGGCACATGGTCAGACTAGCCAAGGGCGGGCGCGAAGCTAAGGGGGCGCGCCGGGTGCTGGCGCGCCGGGGCAAGGGTTTCCCGCGTATGAGGGGCATGTCATGGCCTGTTTGCCGGGCCGATGCGCGCAAGTGTGCAAGAATGGACGGGCGAGCTGGGTGCCTGCCGCGGGTGCCCGCATCTCGGACGCTGATCTGGATATGGCGCCGCGTTGGCGTGCTGCCTGCCGGATATCGGCTCGAGCGGAAAGACTTTACCGAAAGCGGCCGCGTGCCGCACCATTACTGGCCTGTCCTGTGCGCATGCGGAGCGTCGGGCGGGCAGGAGGCAATGCCCATGGCTGAAGAAGCCGAAAAGGGGCGCGGTTCGCGCACCCGCACCTCGGATTCGACAACGGTCGACGCGAAGTCGGCCTCCGACGAGACGAAGACGATGCCCGACCAAGAACGGACGGAGAAGAATACGGCGCCTTCGCGGCGTCCACGCGCGAAGTCGGCCACGACGGAGGTGTCGCAGGAAACCGTCGATGCCGTTGCCGCCTCCCTTGCCGAACTCAAGGAAAAGGGAAGCGCGCGCTTGGCGCGCGGCCGCACGACGGTGCGCAGCAAGGACGCCGAGCAGCTGCTCGATTCGATTGCCGATTCCGCGTCCGACCAGCGCGAAGGCGGCGGCGAGGCGAAGGCCGGCTCGGGATTTGCGGCCTCCTTGGCCGAACCGTTCTCTGCGAAGACGGAAACGGTCGATGCGCCGATGCCCGCACCGATGGCTCCCATGACCTCGCTTCTTTTCCAGGAACCCGACTCCGATTCGGTCAAGGTCCGCCGGCGCGGCGCCCAGGCAGGCCAGGCGGAGGAGGAGCCGGCCGGGCAATCGCCTGTCGCGCAGACTCCCGCAGCCTCCGAAGAGGAGGATGGCGAACCGCGCCGCCGTCGCCGCGGTTCGAGAGGACGCCGCCGCGGCGACGGGGATGGCGTCGAGGCGACGAAGAAGGAAGCTCCTGCTGCTGCCGAGGAGCCTGCGTCCGCGGCAGCGCAAGAGCCGGGCCCGGACGCAGGCGCGACCGTCCGGCGCCGCACGCGAAAGCGGGACCGTTCGGCAAGCGCGGAGCCGACGGCGCTGAAGGGGTCGACTCGACTGGAAGCAAAGCGCCAGCGTCGCAAGGAAGGCCGCGAGGCCGGTCGGCGCCGCCACACGATCACGGAATCGGAGTATCTCGCGCGTCGCGAGTCCGTCAACCGGCAGATGCTGATCCGCGAACAGGACGGACTCAACCAGATCGCGGTTCTCGAGGACGACGTGCTCGTCGAGCACTACGTCGCCCGCCATACCCAGGTGTCGATGGTCGGAAACGTCTATCTTGGCCGGGTCCAGAACGTGCTGCCGTCGATGGAGGCCGCCTTCGTCGACATCGGCAAGGGGCGAAATGCCGTGCTGTATGCCGGAGAGGTGAACTGGGAAGCGGCGGGCCTGGAAGGCAAGCCCCGCAAGATCGAGCATGCCCTCAAGTCCGGGGATACCGTCCTCGTGCAGGTCACCAAGGATCCGATCGGACACAAGGGCGCGCGCCTGACCGCGCAGATTACGCTGGCCGGGCGTCACCTTGTCCTCGTCCCGTCGGGGGCGATGACGGGCATTTCCCGGAAACTTCCCGACAAGGAGCGTTCGCGCCTGAAGAAGCTCCTGCGTGAAATCGTTCCCTCCAGGCACGGCGTCATCGTTCGCACGGCGGCCGAGGGGGCGTCGGAGGAGCAGCTTCGTGCCGATGTCGAACGCCTGACGCGCACATGGGAGGACATCCAGAAGAAGTCGGGGAAGACGAAGTCCGCTCCGATGCTTCTCAAGGGCGAACCGGAGCTTGCCGTTCGCGTCGTTCGCGACATCTTCAACGAGGACTTCCAGGCCCTGCGTATCCAGGGCGACGATGCCTATGCGACGATTCGCGACTACGTGGCCGAGCTCGCTCCCGAGCTTGAGGAACGGGTCGGGAAGTGGACGGCGCGCGACGACATCTTTGCGGCCCATCGTGTCGACGAGCAGCTTGCGAAGGCCTTCGACCGGAAGGTGTGGCTGCCGTCGGGAGGAACCCTTGTCATCGACCGCACCGAGGCGATGACGGTCATCGACGTGAACACCGGAAAGTTCACCGGGTCGGGAGGCACGCTCGAGGAAACGGTGACGTCGAACAACCTCGAAGCCGCCGAGGAGATCGTTCGCCAGCTTCGGTTGCGCGACATCGGCGGCATTATCGTCATCGACTTCATCGACATGGTTCTTGAGGACAACCGCGAGCTTGTGCTCAAGCGACTGATCGAGTGTCTCGGACGCGACCGTACGCGCCATCAGGTGGCGGAGGTGACGTCGCTCGGTCTCGTCCAGATGACGAGAAAGCGTGTGGGTCAGGGTCTCGTCGAGGCGTTTTCGACGACGTGCGAGGCGTGCGAGGGGCGTGGCTACATGACCCATTCTCGTCCGGTCGAACATTCGGGCACGAACGATGGCGACAAGAAGCGCACGCAGATTCGCAAGGAACCGAAGCAGAAGGTCGCCTCGGTCAAGGAGGATGCGAAGAAGAAGGCCGCGATGCAGTCGATTGCGGCCGCCGCGAAGACGTCGTCCGACGAGAAGGCTGCCGCCGGCGAACACGTGGAGGCTCCGGAGCCTGCGAAGCGCCGGGCGGTCCGGCGCAGCCATGCGGCGGCGTCCACGGGCACGGTCGTTCCTGCCTCGACGGCGACGAGCGCCATTCTTTCCTTCCCTGCCGACAAGTAGGGGGTGCGCCCGGAACATGACGGATATCCAATCGTGGCGAATGCCATAGGTTCATGTTCGTTTCTTGCGGGCGCTCGGCTTGCTGCCTGGCGGGCCGGGCTTGTAGTGTAGAGAGCCGGTGCGAGAGCATCATTGTCAGGAGCCTGTTTCGGCAGGCACGGTTATTCGATACGGAGATGAGCAAGAACGTGGTGTACGCGATCGTTAAGGCCGGTGGCCGCCAGGAGAAGGTTTCCGTCGGTTCCGTCGTCGTCGTCGACAAGATCGACGGCAACGAGGGCGACAAGGTCGAGCTCGAACCCATCATGCTTGTTGATGGCGACAAGGTCACCACTGCGGCTGACGGCATTTCCGCCAAGGTGACCGCCGAGATCGTTCGAGCCGAAAAGGGTCCGAAGATTTCGATCATCAAGTACAAGAACAAGACCGGCTACCGCAAGCGTCAGGGTCACCGTGAGCAGCTGACCCGCCTCAAGGTCACCGGGATCAAGTGAAGCACCAGGTAGAGGGGATTCAGAACAATGGCACATAAGAAGGGCGCCAGCTCCTCGCGCAACGGGCGCGATTCAAACGCGCAGCGTCTGGGCGTCAAGCGCTTCGGCGGCGAGCATGTCAAGGCCGGCGAGATCCTCGTTCGCCAGCGCGGAACGCATTTCCATCCGGGCCTGAATGTCGGCATCGGCAAGGACGATACCCTTTTCGCCCTCGAGGCCGGCAACGTCAGGTTCGGGACGCGCCGCGACCGCAAGGTCGTCGACGTCGTTGCGACCGTCGAGTCCTGAGTGAAGGCAAGAAAGCAGGGTGGGAGGCGCGAGCCTTCCGCCCTTTTTCTTTTTATGTCTGCCCGTCGGTTTTCCTGTCCGGGCTTTGGCCAAGACGCCTTGCGGCGATCCTAGGAGTTGAGATGGCAAGCTTTGTCGACCGAGTGACGCTTCATGCCTTCGCGGGGCATGGCGGCAATGGCTGCGCGTCGGTCCATCGCGAGAAGTTCAAGCCCCTTGCGGGCCCCGATGGCGGAAACGGGGGCGACGGGGGGTCGGTCGTTCTCGAGGTGTCCGCCCAGGAGACGACGCTTCTGGCCTACCATCATGCCCCTCATCGGCGAGCGGAGAACGGCCAGCCCGGAGCGGGCGACTGGCGTCCGGGACGCAAGGGGGCCGACCTTGTTCTCCCGGTGCCGTCGGGCACGGTCGTCAAGAGTCTCGACGGCGACGTTCTTGCCGATCTTGTGGGGGAGGGCTCGCGGTTCGTCGTCGCCGCCGGAGGACGCGGAGGCCTGGGCAATGCGGCTCTCGCCTCGAAGAGGCGCAAGGCTCCGGGGTTCGCGCTTCTGGGCGACGAGGGGGAGGAAGCCAGCGTCGTTCTTGAGCTCAAGTCGATTGCGGATGTGGCGCTCGTAGGTTTTCCGAGCGCCGGAAAGTCGTCGCTCATTGCCGCCGTGTCGGCTGCCCGGCCGAAGATCGCCGACTATCCTTTCACGACGCTTGTGCCGAACCTCGGGGTCGTCCAGGCGGGCGAGTACCGCTATACGGTGGCCGACGTTCCGGGACTGATTCCTGGAGCTTCGCAAGGCAAGGGCCTCGGGCTCGAGTTTCTTCGCCATATCGAACGCTGCGCGGTCATCGTTCACGTTTTGGACTGCGCGACTGTCGAGCCTGGCCGCGATCCGCTGACGGATCTGGATGTTCTCGAGACGGAGCTGGGCGCGTATTCGTCCCGGATTCCTCCGGTGGAGGGACGGCCCGGGCTCATGGAACGGCCCCGGTTGGTCGTGCTCAACAAGATCGACGTGCCCGAGGCGCGAGAACTGGCCGAGTTCGTGACCGGCGACCTGCGCGAGCGCGGGCTGGCGGTCCATCTCGTCTCGACGGCTTCGCACGAGGGCCTTCGCGAGCTGACCTTTGCCCTTGGGCGGCTGGTCGAGGAATGCCGCGCATCCTTGCCGCAAGCGGAAGAGGCTCCTCGCCTCGTCGTGCCGCTTCGGGGGAGAAGCGACGAGAAGCCTTTTGCGATCATGCGCCGCACGAAGGACGGCGAGGATTTCTTCGTGGTGCGCGGAGCGAAGCCGGAGCTGTGGGTGCGCCAGACGGATTTCGACAACGACGAGGCTGTCGGCTATCTTGCCGACCGCCTCAACCGTATCGGAATCGAGGACGAGCTTGTGAGGATTGGTGCCCGGTCCGGCGATATGGTCGTCATCGGCCCGGAGGAATCGGGGTTCATCTTCGACTGGGAGCCGACGATGGCCGTAGGCGCCGAGCTTCTTGGTCCGCGCGGTTCGGATCTGCGTCTCGAAGGTAGAGGGCGGGCGACGCGGCGGGAGAAGCGCGAGCGGTATCATGACCGAATGGACGCAAAGGCCGCGGCCCGGCAGGAGCTCTGGACGGAGCGCGAGGCGGGCCGCTGGACCGATCCGGGCAAGGAGTAGAAGCATGCAGGAGCCGCTGCGCGAACGGAACCAGATTCGCGATGCCGGGCGGATTGTCGTCAAGATCGGCTCGTCGTCGCTGACGCTTCCTGACGGAAGTCTCGACCTCCAGCGCATCGGCGCGCTTGCCGATGCGCTCATTGCCGCACGTGAACGCGGCCAGGAGGTGGTGCTTGTCTCCTCCGGTTCGGTGGCCGCCGGCATGGGGGCGGTCGGGCTGAAGGGAAGGCCGAAGGACATTCCGCTGCACCAGGCCGCCTCGATGGTCGGGCAGTCGCGACTGATTTCCGCATATCAGGAACGGTTCGCGAAGGCCGACATTACCGTTGGGCAGGTGCTGCTCACTGCGACCGACGTCATCAATCGGCGTCATTACGCAAATGCGCAGGAGTCGCTGAAGCTTCTGCTTTCCTATGGCATCATTCCGATTGTCAACGAGAACGACGCGGTGGTTACCGAGGAGCTCCGTTTCGGAGACAACGACCGTCTTGCCGCGCTTGTTTCGCATCTCGTCGTTGCCGACGCGCTTGTTCTTCTCACCGATGTGGATGGCCTGTACACGGCTCCGCCGTCGCAGCCGGGCGCCCGGCTGATCGAGGAGGTCGCGTCCATTGACGAGCTTGAAGGGTTCGAGATTACCGGGCGCGGCTCCGTGGTGGGAACGGGCGGCATGGCGACGAAGGTTGCCGCAGCGAATCTTGCGTGTTCCGGAGGGGTCGGGGTCCTGCTGACGAGCGCCGAGAAGGTCGACGAGGCTCTTCGCGCAGAGCGGACGGGGACGTGGTTCGTTCCCGCAGCCACGAGGGTGCCTGCCCGTCGTCTGTGGCTTGCGCATGCCGCCGAGCCTCAGGGACGCCTGATGGTCGACGAGGGGGCGGCCAGGGCGCTTCGGTCGCGCGGCGCCTCGCTTCTTCCTGTTGGCGTCGTCGCGGTTGCGGGACGTTTTGTCGTGGGCGATCTCGTCGAGATTCGCACGCTTGGAGGGCAGAGTGTCGGGCGCGGCCTGACGGCGTTTTCCTCCGACGATCTCGTCCGGATTGCCGCGGACAAGTCGAGCGCGCACGGCCTGAGGCCGGTTGTCCATGCCAACGACCTTGTGCGAACGCGCAGCTTCAGGGCTTCGCAGTGAGCTTTTCGGGGCGGGCGGGCCGCAACGCTGGCAGGCGTCGTGGCGCAGCGTCGCAGGGCTTTCCCGAAGGGCGGCCTCGTTTTGGCGGTTCGCGCGCATATGTTGCTGCCCAGTGGATCTGGGGAGTTCCCCAGACGCTTCTCGGGGCGGCGCTCGCCGTGCGGTACGCTTCCTGCCCTCGTTCGTGGTACCGGTCGGCGCTTGTGACGTATTGGGCAAGGGGTTCGGGGTTGAGCCTCGGCATGTTTCTTTTCCTTCCCCGGTCCGCGAACGCAGGTTGCGGCGTAGCCGGAATGCCGGAGCGGGCCGAGCGGCTCCATCGCCACGAGTTCGGCCATAGCATCCAGTCCTTGATTCTGGGGCCCTTCTATTTGCCTTGTGTCGGTCTGCCCTCGCTCGTCTGGGCAGGCTTTCCTCCGGTGGCGCGCATGTGGAAGAGCGGACGGCGCGGGTATTGCTCCTTCGTGACCGAAAGAAGCGCCGACAGGCTTGCCGAACGCTTTTCCTCGCGCATGTGACCTGCGGCTTTGGACCTTGCCGCCGTTGCGGGAACGCTTGGTGGCGGCGATTGGCCGGCGGGCAATCTCGACATAAAGACACTGCATTGCCGCAGGTCAGCGGTGTGGCAAGTCCAACAATATCCGCATCGTGGCAAAAACGTCTTGTCATGTGGACATTCTTTCATTAGACTGCCAAGCAGGCCCGTCACGAGCGGGAGGAATGGACGCAGCGAGAGGAAGGTACGAGCATGGCACGGTCATGGCGATATTGCCTCGACAGTCGCCTGCGCCCCCATATTGCCGCCGGCCCGCATTGCCGGCATCGCCGGTGACCCCGGAAACGCGGCAACGGCTGCGGCCGAAGCGTTCCGCAGTCGCACATGTTCCCCGAAGCGCAACAGGCGCCACGACATCAGGCCGACAGGCCGCCGGACAATCGTGAATGGACCATAGGCAATGACAATCCAGATCAACACCGCGCAACTCGTCCCCGCCGAGGCACATCGGCTCACCGAAGCGCTCGTCGGGATCGACCTGACGCTGTTTGGCGCTTCGAGACCGGCCGGCTCGAAGGCACTCGGAATCGACCTGCCTGTCGAACACATGAGCTATCCGCAGCTCGCCTCCGCAGTTTCCGCCGCGGCTGCGGGGGGACTTGACTTCGTCTCGCTGTCTGACGGCTTCGTGACCCGCACCGACCACGAAGGCGATCGGGGACGTTTCGACGCCGCACTGACGGTCGGCCGCCTCATCGAGCATTGCGACTTGGGTCTCTCCGCCCGAGTTCCCGAGTCTGCCAAGGATTTCGAACGTGCCATCGGTCTCATGAACCGGGCGGGCAACGGATGGGCCTGCATCGAACTGCCCGTGCGGCGCGATAGCGATTTCGAGCAGATGGGCATGTGCGCGCGCAAGGCCCATGCGGTCGGCGCAACGGTTGCGGTACGCATTGCCCTCGAGGATTTCGAGGCGATCGACTGGAAGCCCGTGGCAACCTTCGCCGATGCGGTTCGCCTGCTTGGCTCGAATCCGCACAAGTCCCGCGAAGCGCGTTTCGCCCTCAGGTCGGCGGCTGCGGATTGCGGGCGAGAGCTGAAGGTTCTGTGCGAACTCGGATTTATCGTCTCGGCCACGCGCGAAGCGGCCCGAGAGCGCAAGGTTCTTCTCGGGATGCTTGGGCATGCGGATGCCTTTGCGGGCAAGGCGGTCGTCGCAGGCACCGTCGCAGATGTCGTCGATGAGGCGGAACGGTGGATTTCGGCCGGGGCAACCGACGGCATCATCTTCATGCCGGCCTCCGTGCCGACGGATTTCGCGTCGCTTATCCGCGGAATCCTTCCCCTTCTGCGCGCCCGTCACGCCTAGCCTGCCGCGAGGCCCCGGCAGTTTGTGCAGGTCAGAGGGCGCGGCCGCCGTATTGGGGACAGTCCCCAATACGGTGGCCGCGCCCTTGCGGGACAGTCCCGTGCTGCCGCGCGGAAACCGCAGGGGCGGATACTCCCGGGCAATGCGCGCCATTGCGGCGCGACAGCAAGAATGAAGGCCCGCCGCGAGGCATCGGCATGCGTTGCGGCGGGCCCTGTCTTGAGTGTCGGGAGACCGGAACTCAGATCCGCCCCCCGCCGGCCGCGCCATCCTTCGCCTGCGCGGCGACGGCCTTGCGAACCTCGTCCATGTCGAGCGATTCGATCTTGCCGACGAGGTCGTCCAGAGCGGCGCCCCCCAAGGCGCCCGCCTGCTCGAAGACGAGAATGTTGTCGCGGAACGCAATCAGCGTCGGAATCGCAGTGATGCCGAACGCGCCGGCAAGAGCGCTCTCGGCTTCGGTGTCGACCTTTCCGAAGGTGATGTGCGGAAAGCGTTCGGAGGCCTTCTCGAACACCGGGGCGAACTGGCGGCACGGGCCGCACCAGGAAGCCCAGAAGTCGAGCAGCGTAATTCCTTCCTTGACGGTCTCCTGGATATTGGCCTGAGTGACTTCGATGGTTGCCATTGGTTTGCAGCCTTCCTCGTTGTTGTGCTTGTTTGAAGCGTCTTGGTATGCACGTGCCCCAACGCGAAATCCCGTGGGGCTATTCCCGAACGCCGTGTGATGTAGCCTAGGAACATGAGCGAAATGACACCTACAGAAGGAATCAGAGCAGCCGGCGAGCGGGCGAAGGCAGCCGCGGTCGAGCTGCGCAAAGCGACAACCGGCACGAAGAACGCCGCCCTCGAGGCGATAGCCAAGGGACTCGAAGCGCATGCGCAGGCAATCGTCCTGGCCAACAGGACCGACCTCGAACGAGGCCGCGAATCCGGCATGGACGCCGGACTCCTCGACCGCCTCGCCCTCGACGAAACGCGCATCGCCGACATCGCGGCCGCGGTTCGCTTCGTTGCCGGCCTGCCCGATCCCGTCGGCGATGTCGTCGCCGGGCGCACCCTCGCAAACGGCATGCGCCTGACGCAGGTTCGCGTTCCGATGGGCGTCATCGGAATGATCTACGAGGCGCGCCCGAACGTCACGGTCGACGCGGCCGTTCTCGCCCTGAAGGCCGGCAGCGCCGCAATCCTTCGCGGCGGCTCGGCGGCCGCCGAATCGAACCGGGCCATCGTCGACGTCATGAGGGAGGCCGTCGCAGGCGCGGGACTTGCCGCGGACTGCATCCAGAGCATTGACGGTTTCGGACGCGAAGGCGCCGTCGAACTCATGCGCGCCAGAGGCCTCGTCGACCTCGTGATTCCGCGCGGAGGAGCGGGCCTCATTCGGACCGTCGTCGAACAGTCCACCGTTCCCGTCATCGAGACCGGCGTCGGCAACTGCCACATCTATGTCGACGCCACGGCGAAACTCGACCTCGCAGGGCCGATTGTCATGAATTCCAAGACGCAGCGCGTAGGCGTCTGCAACGCCGCGGAAACCCTTCTTGTCCACGAGCTTGTTGCCGACCGGTTCCTTCCGGCCATTCTCGCCGAACTCTCGGCGGCCGGCGTCGCGCTCCACGGCGATGCGCGAACGCGCGAACTCGCTCCCGACGGCGTGAACGTTGCCGAAGCGACCGAAGAGGACTGGGCAACCGAATACCTCGCGCTTGAACTCGCCGTGCGGGTCGTTTCCGACGAGGAGGAGGCGCTCGAGCACATCCGGACCTACTCGACCGGCCACACCGAAGCCATCGTCGCCCAGGATTCCTCCGCCATCGACGCCTTCGTGAACGGACTCGACTCGGCCGCGATCATGGTCAACGCCTCCACGCGCTTCACCGACGGCGGGCAGTTCGGCCTCGGGGCCGAAATCGGAATCTCCACCCAGAAGCTCCACGCACGAGGCCCGATGGGGCTTGCGGAAATGACGACGACGATGTGGATTGCCCGCGGCGACGGACACGTGCGGCCCTAAGGGCTAGAATCGACAAGGTACGTGAAACGGCGAAAAGGAGACTCGGGAATGGCCGAAGGGCACGCAATGGGGGTGACATTGCCCGCAGCGGGCACGCGCCCTCGTCGAATAGGAGTGATGGGCGGCACATTCGACCCCATCCATCATGGGCATCTCGTCGCGGCTTCGGAAGTCCAGCACGAGTTCGGTCTCGACGAAGTCGTTTTCGTTCCGACGGGGCGCCAGCCCTTCAAGAAGGACCGGAAGGTCACGGTTCCCGAGCACCGTTACCTCATGACGGTCATTGCCACCGCATCGAACGCCAAGTTCTCCGTTTCGCGAGTCGATATTGACAGGCCTGGAGATACCTACACTTTTGACACCCTGACCGACCTGCGGGAACTGTATCCCGATGCCGAGTTCTTCTTCATCACCGGCGCGGACGTCCTGCCCCAGATCCTCTCGTGGAAGAATGCCGACCGGCTGTGGGACATGGCCGAGTTCGTCGGGGTGAACCGCCCCGGGCATGTGCTCGACACGAGCGGCCTGCCGAAGGACAGGATTCACCTCATCGAGGTGCCCGCAATGTCGATTTCCTCGACCGATTGCCGACGCCGGGTTTTTGGCGGGGCCCCGGTGTGGTATTTGGTACCTGACGGGGTCGTTCATTACATTGCGAAGTATCATTTGTACGAAAACGATGAATCGGGCCGGCAGCGTCCCGAGAATCGAGAGCCGCGCGACGGCTTGGGAAAGGAGCACGAATGAGCGAGGAGACGCCCCGCCTGTCTCGAAAGGAACTGCGCGAGCGTGGACTGCTGAAGACAGTGGCTGTCGAGGGCAGCCCCACCCCTGTCGAGCTGCTTTCCCAGACATCCGAAATGCGGCTTCGTCGGCCATCGCGCAGGGAACTCAGAATGCAGCGCGAATTGAATGCCGCAAAGGAAGCGGAGCAGACCGCGCGGTTTGCCGGAGGGCACGATAGCGCTGGCGATTCCCAGGCTGGCGACCCCGAGGAGGTTGCGACGGAGCCCGAGGCCGAGTCAAAGCCTGCGGCATCGGAACGCTCCGTTGCCGAAAAGGAACTGAAGGCCAGGGCCGAGGCGGAAGCGACAAGGAAGGCCGAAGCGGAGAAGAAAGCACGGGCCGAAGCGGAAGCGAGAGAAAAGGTCGAGGCCGAGAAGAAGGCCAAGCGCGAAACGAAAACGAGGAAGAGAAGGGCTGCGGCTCGGGTGAAGAAAGATGCCCGAGAGGAAAGCGCCAAGCGTCAGGATGCCCAAGCGGCCGCGCAGGAGACGAACGAGACCGGGAAGAGGTCTCGTCGGGACTCGCAGGCCGAGGCATCGGGCAGATCCTCGTCGGGCGATCCGCGTCGCTCGGTATTCGATCGTTTCCAGGCAAAGGCCGACGACAGGGAAGTGGCCGAAGGCACGCTTCACGAGAGGCTTGTGGCACGAACGAAGGAAGGGCAGGCGGAGGCACGCGCCAACAAGCCTCTGATTCACGCCAGGAAGTTCGACTTTCCGAGCGCTCCTGATGCGGAAGCGGACAGGAACCCGAATACGGAGACGACCGAGCAGAGTCTTGAGGTTCCTGCCGCCAAGCAGGCCGGCGAAGAACCAAAGGCGTCAAAGAAGGCTGCCGCGGCAGCCGCGTCGCTGGTCGAGACTGCGGACCATCCCGTCGTCGACGAGGATATTCCTGCGGTACCGGCCGAGACGCAGTCCGTGCCTGCCGTCGGAAAGGAAGTCGCCGCCGGATTTCCGACCGACGTGACCATGCGTGTCGAGTCCGATGCCGATGAGGAGGAATCGCACAACTCCTCGCTTGTTTTCGGGCTCATCATCCTGCTCAGCGCGCTCGTCGGCGTCGGGCTCGGCCTCGTCATGCGCCATGTCCTCAACAGCGAAGAGGTTGGCCCTATAGAGTTCGAGATTGCCGGAATGATGGCGCAGGCCGTGGCTGCGGCCTTGCTCTGACAGGACGAGGGAACCGGAGGGAAGAGTGAGCGCAAGCAAAGAGCCCGTCGGCCTGGCGAAGGTTGCGGCGCAAGCGGCGGCCAACCTCAAGGCGACGGGCGGACAGGCTATCGACGTATCCGAACGTCTCGTCCTGGCAGAAGTCTTTCTGATCGTCTCGGGTTCGACCGAGCGCCAGGTCAGGGCGATTGTCGATGCGGTCGAGGAATCCCTGCACAAGGCCGGTGCGAGACGGCGGCGTCGCGAGGGCTTTGAAGGAGAGGCCCGCTGGGTGCTCCTCGACTACGGCGATCTCGTCGTTCACGTAATGAACGACGAGGACAGGGAGTTCTACGCGCTCGACAAGCTGTGGGGGGACTGTCCCGACATCGACCTCGGCATCGATTTCGCAGCCGATTCCGTCGAAGCGAATCCGCTTGCCTCGTATGGCTTTGCGGGAGAAGTGCCGTGACGGCAGGCCGCGTCATCCTCTGGCGCCACGGGCAAACCGACTTCAATCTCGAAATGCGCATTCAGGGCGCAATGGATATGGAACTCAACGCGACGGGCATCGCACAGGCGCGCGCGGTCGCGCCCTACATCGCTTCCATGAAACCGACAAGGATTCTCTCCTCTCCGCTCAGACGGGCCGTGGCGACGGCCGAAATCGCCGCGGAACTGTGCGGCCTGCCGGTTCGGACCGACGGCAGGATGGTCGAGCGGCGCTTTGGCGCCTTTGAAGGGCTCTCGCGCGCGGAGCTTGAGGAACGCCATCCAGAGGACTACCGCCGCTGGAAGCGCGGGGAGGACATGTCCGGCATCGGCATCGAGCCGCGGCTTTCGGTGGGGGAGCGCGTGAGCGCTGCAATCGTCGAGGCGGCGCAGGCGATGGGGCCGGACGAGGTCCTTCTTGCCGTTGCGCACGGCGCGGCGCTTTCGTGCGCGACTGCGGTCATGCTCGGACTCGACCCGGATTCGTGGGGTGGCATTGCCGGTCTCGACAACTGCCATTGGTCGCTGCTTCGGCCTTGCCCGCTTGCGCCCGGATGGCGCCTGCTTGCCCATGACCGCCTTGTGTCGACCGAACGTGAGGGCGAACTCGGCGTCCAGGGCATCGGTTCGATCGAGAGCTGAGCGAAAAACGGCGCAATGAAGCGGAAAAGCAACATGACCTGCGGAAAGTGAGCTAGTTTACATCGGAAAACGGGTTTCTCGATTTGTGGTTTGGGTGGTGCGTGGGTAGTATGAATCAAGTCCGAGGGGCTATGGCGCAGTTGGTAGCGCGCTTCCATGGCATGGAAGAGGTCAGGGGTTCGAATCCCCTTAGCTCCACTAGTGGTCACGGGGTTGTGTGACTGGTTTGGGTTGGTATTCTGCGGTTTTGTTGCGACACTCATAACGCAAAATCATACATGCAGATGCATTCTTTCACACGTATTTTGAAGCTGGCGGGTCATCAGCGGGTCATGGGCGGGTCATGAAAACCCGGCATTAAACCAACCATGAAAAAATCAAAAAAACACCCCTCCTCTTCTCTCCAAAACCGCCGACGCCGCTTCCGCTCCGACGGCGTCAACCCGCCACGCACCCCAAACACATTCCGATCCGACCCCTCCTCACGATCAGCAGCCTCCAAACACTCACCCCTCACCACACAACCCCCACACACCGCCAACGCCTCACCATAACCTTGACCACGCTCAGCAAACCACAAATCCGTATCACACCCACGACACGCAGCACGCGAATACCAATCCATCACGCCACCCCCCGAACAATCCGACGACGCTCACTCTCACGCCACGCACGCCCAACAGCATCCGACTCCAACACCTCACGCTCAGGAACCCGCCCCGGCCACGCCACCAACAACGAAACCCACACCCGACCCTCAACAACACCAGCCTCTAAACCAGACTCCAACAACCCACCCCACG
>CACYEE010000165.1 GCA_902773415.1 uncultured Actinomyces sp. | reverse complement strand
GCGTGGCCAGAGCCTCGCCCTCGACGTCCTCGGCGATGATGACCAGCGGCTTGCCGGTCTGCATGACCTTCTCGAGCAGCGGGAGAATGTCCTTGATGTTCGAGATCTTCTGGTCGGTCAGGAGGATGTAGGGCGTTTCGAGCTCGTCCTCCTGGCGCTCCGGATCGGTGACGAAGTAGGGGGAGAGGAAGCCCTTGTCGAAGCTCATGCCTTCGGTGAGCTCGAGTTCGAGGCCGAAGGTGTTGGATTCTTCGACGGTGATGACGCCCTCCTTGCCGGCCTTGCTCATCGCTTCGGCGATGGCCTGGCCGATTTCGATGTCGCCGGCGGAAATGGCGGCGGTGGAGGCGATTTCCTCTTCCGTTTCGATTTCCTTGGCGTCGGCGAGCAGGCGCTCGGCGATGGCGGCAACGGCCTTCTCGATGCCCTTCTTCAGGGCGATCGGGTTGGAACCGGCGGCCACGTTGCGAAGGCCTTCGCCGACGAGGGCCTGGGCGAGCACGGTGGCGGTGGTGGTGCCGTCGCCGGCGACGTCGTCCGTCGTCTTGGCGACTTCCTTGACCAGTTCGGCGCCGATGCGCTCGTAGGGATCTTCGAGGTCGATTTCCTTGGCGATGGAGACGCCGTCGTTGGTGATGGTGGGAGCGCCCCACTTCTTGTCGAGAACGACGTTGCGGCCCTTGGGGCCGAGCGTCACCTTGACGGTGTCGGCGAGCAGGTTGAGGCCGCGCTCCATGGAGCGGCGTGCCTCCTCGTTGAAGGCGATGGTCTTGGCCATGCTGTGTTCCTCCCGGTTGGTGTGGGTGGCGCGCCGATGCCCGCGACGGACGGCACGCGCCCTCCCGTTCATGTCTCGGCAGGCCTGCGCGCCTCATCGGCTGCAACTTTGTCACTCTCGGGTTGAGAGTGCTAACAGATACTTTGGCACTCTCGCCCGTCGAGTGCAAGGCACTTGCGCCCCATTTCGGCTATGAGCGAGAAAGTGCGGGAAAGCTCACCCGCCGGCAAGCGTCGCGCAAAGGACAGGACACAGGGCGACGCTCGCATTATCCGGCCGCGGGTCCGCCGTTCCGTTGCGGAAGCGGATCCGGCGTGTTCCTGCCAGTCGTCGGGGCAGCGACGCCCGCGGCGGCGGCACCCTTTGAACCCCCGCAACGCGGGGCAGGGACGCAAGGCCGCCCGCAGGTACCCAAGGGGCCGTATCGCAAGAATTCTCGAACTCGGATGGGGCGGAGCTGGCCGGAGCGGGAACCGGCACGTTGTTCCAGCCCCGCCCCAGCCGTTTGCGCAGGTCGGAGAGTCGAATGTCGCAAAGGGGATGGTCCGGTGCCGCATTGGGGACAGTCCCCTTTCCGACACGCCGAAGGTCCGCGCGAGCCTGCCCGCACGGGACCAGGGCGAGGAAGCCGCGGGGGGCGAAGCGGCCGGGCACAGCCCCCGATTCCCATCCCACCGCACCCGAACCCCGGGCCAGCCGCCATAGGCCTGCGCAGACACGCTCCCTGGCACATGGCCCTGGTTCTGAACGAATCGGGGACGGGGCAGATTTCGCACGTGCGAACGACAACCGCCCTGTCCCCAATCCGGCGTATCAAAGGGGTCTGACCCCTTTGATACGCCCGAACCCCCACGCCTGCCGGCCGAAATCAGCCAGCGGCGTCCGAACGCAGCACGACAACGATGCCCGTACCGCCGCCAACCGACTGCGGCGAAAGGAGAACGTTTGAAACCCCAAGCTGGGCGGCAACCTGGCCCGCCGTCTCCGCGTCGGCCTCGCTCGCATAGTAGACGGTCGAAACCTGAGGCGCGGCACCGCCCGTGTAGTTCGTGGCGACGACGTTCGTGAAGCCCGCGCCAGCCAACGCCTGCTTCTTCGCGGCAGCAAGACCGTTGACGCTCGAACCGTTGAGCAGGCGCACCTCCGTCGCCATGCCTCCCGCCACGGCCTCGGCGCTCGCGGACTCCGACGCAGACCCGGACTCCGAAGCGACTGCGCTCGAACTCGCGGAAGCCCCGCCGCTCCCGGACGCTCCCGTCTCGGATCCTCCCCCCGCCTGCGTCGCCGACGCATCCTCGCCCGGCGTCGCCGAGGCAGACGCCGATGCGCTCGCCGGATCCGTCGGCCACACGGTCTTCGCCGAATCGGCACCTCCGAAATGAACAAAAGCCCAGCCGACAACAGGCGCGAGAAGCACCACCGCAATCGCGGCCAGCCACCACGGCCTGTTCGTGTCGGGCTCGCGATGGCCAACCACCGTCCGGCTCACGGCCATGCGGTCGAACTCGTCCTCTGCGTAATCATGATGTGCCACGGGTTCCACCTTACAGCGTCGGCGCCGTCGCCGCCGAACGCATCCGCACATTGCGCCGCCGGACGGCGCATCCGCCGGCCAAACCTCGGCTAGGCTGGCCCCATGAAACCGCTGTCGGACATCATCCACCCGAGCTGGGCCGACGCCCTCGCCCCCGTCGAACCCCAAATTCGCGCAATGGGCGACTTCCTGCGCGCCGAAGTCGCTGCCGGCCGGGGCTATCTTCCCGCCGGGGAGAACGTGCTGCGCGCCTTCACCTATCCGCTCGATTCCGTCAGGGTCCTCATCGTCGGCCAGGATCCCTATCCCAATCCGGGCCACCCTGTCGGGCTTTCCTTCTCCGTCGCCCCGCAGGTGCGCCCGCTGCCGGGTTCGCTGCGCAACATCTTCCAGGAACTCCAGGAGGATACCGGGGCGCCCGCGCCCGCAAACGGCGACCTCTCTCCGTGGTGCGAACGCGGAGTCATGCTTCTCAACAGGGTCCTTACCGTTACGCCCGGCTCGTCGAACGCCCATCGCGGCAAAGGCTGGGAACCCGTGACCGAACACGCGATCCGAGTCCTCGCAGGGCGCAGACTGCCGCTCGTCGCGATTCTCTGGGGCCGGCAGGCCCAGGAGCTCAAACGGCTTCTCGGCGACACGCCGACCGTCGAGTCCGCCCACCCTTCCCCGCTTTCGGCCCACCGCGGCTTCATCGGCTCACGCCCCTTTTCGCGCGCCAACAGCCTGCTCACGGCCCAGGGCGGCGACCCGATCGACTGGAGCCTGCCCGGCCGCGTCTCCTGAACCGCGTCGGCCTTCCGCCCCGGGGGCGGACGGGTCCGGCCTTGCCCGACCGCGGCGAAACGGCGTTGCCGTTGCCGCCACCGCGACGCGATTCCTGCGCCTCGCGTCACAGTATCGCCCTCGGCCAAGCCCCAAGTCCGGGCCGCGCGCGTCCGTTACGATGAGGGCATGTCGAACAGCATGTCCCGTAGCGAGCGCGACAAGGCGCGCGCCCGAGCTCTAGAAATCAAGGCCGCCGAAAGCAAGGCGCGAAAGCGCAGCATCGTCATCGCGGTCGGTGCCGCCCTCGCGGTGGTTGCCGCCATTATCGCCGCCGTCGTCGCCCTGGGCACGAAGAGCGACGGCGTTTCCGCCGTGCGCGGCAGCGATGGCCTCGACCACGTCGGCAACTCCTTCACCGCCGAGATTCCCGAGGGCCTGACCGAAGGCGGCGGCATTTCCCTCGGCAAGGGACTCAAGGCCGGCACGTCGAACGAGGGCGCGCCGCAGGTGGACATCTTCTTCGACTACATGTGCTCGCACTGTTCCCATCTTGAGGACGAGTACGGCGAGAAGCTGCTTGCCGCGGCCGATGCGGGCGACATCACGCTCGTCTACCATCCGGTTGCGATCATGGACGAAACCCTCTCCCCGCGTGGCGTCATCATTGAAAGCTACGTGGCCTCCGCCGAGCCGGAGAGCTTTGCGGGCGTCCACACGGCGATGCACGAGAACCTGGCGAAGAAGATCCTGGACGGCGAAATCACCGATTATCCGAGCATCGAGGAGATTGTCGGAATCGCGAAGAAGGGCGGCCTGTCCGACAAGGGGGCGAAGGGCCTCGCCGAAGCGCTCGAGGACGACACGTGGGCGACCTTCGCCGAGGATGTCCGAAAGCAGTTCGCCGCCGATTCGGTGACGTATCGCGACGATGGTTCCATCGGCACGCCCACGGTGTTTATCGACGGAAAGCACGAGTCGGAGTGGTCTTCGGCGCTCTCGCAGTTCACGAACAAGTAGGTCTCCGGTTCATCTCACATTCGTCCCTGCCGCTGCGGGGCTTCCCGCGTGGCAAGATAGGGACGGCTGGCCACCTTAGCTCAGTTGGCAGAGCAGCTGCCTTGTAAACAGCAGGTCACCGGTTCGAGCCCGGTAGGTGGCTCCAAGGTCGTATCACTGGGGTCAGGCACTTGCGATACGTGTCCGGCGGGGTATCGCCCCGGTTCGGTGCCGCCCCGATCGAGGGACGCATGCCGAAGATGGCGCGTACCTTCCGTCACACGCCGACCTTCTCGGCGACGAGCACGTCCCGCACAGGTTTTTTGCGGGCGACAGGGCGGCATCTCGCTCTGAGCGTCCTGCGGGCTTCGCGACACACGATCGGGATCGACGTGGAGCCGATCGGCACGCTTCCTCGCCGGAAGCTCGTGTCGTGACGCACCGAGTATGCCGGCCGCGGTTTTCTCGGCAGCGGTTAACGGCTCTTCCGGTTTAGTGGTGTAGGCGGTGGATTTGGCCGGAGTGGAGGAGAACTCGGGTTTCGTGGTTGGCGCGGTT
>CACYEE010000164.1 GCA_902773415.1 uncultured Actinomyces sp. | reverse complement strand
GATGCCCTGGGCCGTCTCGGGGCGCAGGTAGTGCAGGCCGGACTCGTCCTCGACGGGGCCGAGGTACGTCTTGAGCATGAGGTTGAATTCGCGGGGCTCGGTCCACTGGCCGCGAGCTCCGCAGGTGGGGCACTGGACCTCGTCGAGGGCGACGGAGTCGGGGGCGTCGATTCCGTGCTTTGCGGCGTGCGCTTCCTGAAGCTGGTCGACGCGCGAGCGCTTGTGGCACGCCGTGCATTCGGTGAGCGGATCGTTGAAGACGCCGACATGGCCGGAGGCCACCCACACCTCGCGCGGAAGGATGATCGAGGAATCGAGGCCGACGACGTCGCCGCGCGAGGTCACGGTGTAGCGCCACCACTGCTTCTTGATGTTTTCCTTGAGCTCGACGCCGAGGGGGCCGTAGTCCCACGCGGAGCGGGTGCCGCCGTAGATGTCGCCGCAGGGGTAGACGAATCCGCGGCGCTTGGCGAGGTTGATGACGTTGTCGAGCTTGGAGGGGGCCGGCTTGGCCATGTGCGTTGTCCTTTCGTGTGCCGCGCATCTGGATGATGCGCATTTCGGCCGCGTCTGGCTGACGGGCCAGGATCCACTCTAGTGCCGTGGCGGCTGTGGCTTGCGGCGCAGGCGCGTGAAGCCTCCCTCACCGGACGCGGCCCGAGCGCTGCCCGGAACCCGGTGGCGGATCGGGGTGCCGGAATCCAGCGGCATGCGGCGAGGTCGACGCGGGGGCCTTCGCCTTCGTGGAAGAAAGGGAAGGGGACGCCTTCGGCGGAAAGAAGCTCGAACTGCGATGCCGCGTCGGCAAAGGCTTCGGCAGGCGGGAGGTTTTCCTCGCGGAAGACGACGCGGCGGCAGGCGATGCCGTCGGGGCCTGCGCCAGGGCGGGGTCTGCCGCACGGCCTTGCAGACGGTGTCGAAGAAGGTCCCCGTACCGCAGCCATACCATTGACAATCATTATCATTATATGCAGAATAACTGGTATGCTAAAGAAAACAATAGCATTTCTTGCGCTCGCTGCAAGCGCATTCTCATTATCGGGATGCGATTCTCCGGGTGCTTCCGACACGGCAAAGGCATCCGGCGACGCCTCGCTCTCCGTCGCCGCCTCCTTCTACCCCACCGTCTTCCTTGCCGAGCGCATCGGAGGAGAGCACGTCACAGTGACGTCGGTGACGCCGCCCGACGTCGAACCCCACGACTACGAGCTCTCCCCCGCCGAAGTCGCAACCCTGGGCAAGCAGGACGTCCTGTTCTACGTCTCCGGCTTCCAGCCTTCACTCGACGACGCAGTGACCGAGCTTGGCCTCGACGCGAGCACCGCAGTCAACCTCGCCAGCGCCGTGAACCTCACCGCCTACGGCACCGAGGGAAGCGAGAGCGAACAGGATGGCGCTCGCCAGCATGAAGGGACAGACGACGCGGCACACGAAGATCCGCACGAGACGGCTCATGACAGCCATGTCCACGCCACCTTCGACCCGCACTTTTGGCTCGACCCCGAACGTATGAGCGCAGCTGCCGATGCGATTGCCGACGCACTGGGAGCCGCCGCCCCTCAAGGCGCAGCCGAGTACGAGGCGAATGCGGCACAGCTACGCACCGAACTTGACGCACTCGACAGCGAATTTGAAGCGGTTCTCGGCGATTCAGCGTCGGCTTGCGAATCCACGGCACTTGTCACGCCGCATGAAGCCTTTGGATACCTCGCCTCCGCCTACGGCTTGACAGCTCGCTCCATCGCTCTCGACGCAGAAAGCGAGCCAAGCCCGGCTCGCCTCGCCGAACTCGCCCGAGAAATCAAAGCCGAAGGTGCGACAGCAGTATTTGCCGAATCGCGCGCTTCCCGCAGCTCCATCGAAGCTCTCGCAAGCGAAGCCGGCGTAAGCATCGAAGAGCTCGACCCCCTCGAAGTTCAGCCGGCCGACGGCGACTACCTCGATGCCATGCGCGCCAATCTCGACGCTCTCACGACGGGCCTGCGCTGTGGCTGAGGCCGTACTCGAACTCGACAACGTCGGCGTGGTGCTCGGGACGACGCGCATCCTCGACAAGATCGGCTTCACGGTCGCCTCCGGAGAATCCGTGGCCCTCATCGGCCAGAACGGCTCCGGGAAATCGACCCTCATGCGCACTCTCGCCTCGATTCTCGAGCCTGCCGAAGGCACCATCCGCATCTTCGGCCGCGACCTGCGCACCGAACGCTCCGCCGCCCTCGCCCGCCTCGGCTACGTGCCCCAGCGCTTCGCCCGGGCAAGCGGCGTGCCAGCCACCGCGCTCGAAGTGGTGCGCACCGGTCTGCTCGGCCCCGGCCGGCTTTTCGCGCACCGCGGCCGTGCCGCCCGCGAAGCCTCCCTCGCCGCGCTCGACACGGTCGGTCTCGCCGATCGCGCACGCGACCACGTCCAGACCTTTTCCGGCGGCCAGATGCAGCGGGTCATGATTGCCCGAGCCCTTGTGCGCCGACCAAGGCTTCTCCTTCTCGACGAACCTCTCGCCGGAATCGACCGCGCTTCGCGCGAACAGCTGGCCGGCACGCTTGCGGCACTGCGCGCCGACGGCGTCACGATGATGACCGTTCTCCACGAAATGGGAGAGCTGGCCGGAATCGTCGAACGCACCATCGAACTCGCCGGCGGCGCTCTCGTCTACGACGGACCCTCCCGCGAATCGGACGCCTGCCTCCACGCCCACGACCATCACGAGGACACCGACCCGGCACGCCCGGCCCACCATGCGCCCGAAATGATCAGGAGGAACCGATGATTGCCGCCATGCTTGCCTCCCCCCTCATGCTCAGGGCCCTCGCCGTCGCCGTCCTCGTCGGGCTTTCCGCGCCCGTCGTCGGCACCTTCCTCGTTGCCCGAGGCATGGCGCTCATGGGCGACGGCATCGGCCACATCGCGCTGACGGGCGTTGCCCTCGGCTGGCTTGCCGCAGGCGTCATGGGAATGTCCGCCGACACTCTTGCCGTGCCCGGCGCCATCCTCGTGTCCATCTTCGGTTCCCTCCTCATCGAAACGATCCGCGCCCGTGGCCGCACCGGTGCCGACGTCGCCCTCGCCATCCTTTTCTACGGAGGAATCGCCGGAGGGGTCCTGCTCATTTCCGCTGCCGGCGGCACCACCACCAACCTCACGAGTTACCTGTTCGGTTCGATCGCAACGGTCTCGAAAGCCGATCTGGGATACACGGCGCTTCTTGCGGCGCTCATCCTCGGCCTCGTCTTCGGCCTCGCCGGTCCTCTCTTCTCGATGGCCCACGACGAAGAGTTCGCCATCGCCTCCGGCCTGCCCGTCCGCGCCCTGAACATCCTCCTCGCGGTGGTCGCGGCGCTCACCGTCTCCGTGTCGATGCGCGTCGTCGGCGTCCTCCTCGTCTCCGCCATCATGATCGTCCCCGTCGCCATCGCCCAGCTCGTTTCCCCCTCCTTCTCCCGCACGATGGGCCTCGCCGTAGCTCTCGGTGTCGGCGCGTGCCTCGCCGGCCTCGTCGTGACCTACACCATTCCAGCTTCGCCGGGCGCTGCCATCGTCATGATTCTCGTTGCCCTCTATGCGCTCGTCGCCCTCGGAAGCCTCGCCTTTCGACACCCCCGCTTCGCACGCCACAACAGAAAGGACCGGTAATGGCCCGCACCTCGACCGCCAACCGCATGCTCATCCTCGAGCATATGGCGCATCTGACCCGCTTCGCCTCGGCCCAGGCCCTCTACGCGGACATGAAGGCCGCAGGAAACTCCATCGGCCTCGCCACCGTCTACCGCAACCTTCAGGGCATGGCCGACGAGGGACTGCTCGACGTCATCCAGACCGACACCGAGACGCTGTATCGGGCCTGCTCCACCCCTCGCCACCACCACCATCTCATCTGCGACGGATGCGGGGAAACCGTGGAGATCGCAGGACACATTGTCGAGAAATGGGCAAAGGACCTCGAAGAGGACACCGGGTTCACGGGCATCTCCCACATCCTGGAGTTCTCGGGTCTGTGCCCGCAATGCTCCGCAGCGGCCGGTCGGGCAAGCTCCTGACCTCCGCGGCGCACCCTGCAAGCCCCGCAGACCGCCGAGGACGCGAGGGAACGCACGCCAGGCAGGCGATGGCCGACACCGTGCCCGCCATCGCCCTGCGCGCGCCCTCCTCAGCGCGCCGCGCACACCTCGAAGGCGATTTCGCCCTCGTCGGTCAAAAGCGCCACAATGTCGCCATCGGCAAGATGCCGGCCCCGGCGAGTCTCCACCTGCCCGTTGACCGCGACAGCCCCGTAGGCGATGACTTCCCGCGCCTGCGCACCCGACTCCGCCAGATTCGCCAGCTTGACGAACTGGCCCAGCCGAATCGGCAGGCGCACCTCGATGCTTTCCATGCATGCTCCTTTCCTGCGCCCGAAGACGCGCACGAACGGCACTAGACGATGCAGTTTCGGCCAAGAACAACCTTCAGGCTCGCGAAGAGATCCGCACTCGGCCTGACGAAAAACTCAGGATTCGCCTCCACGACAATCTCCTTGTCGCCACGCAGGACATGCATTCGCACCGGCGTCCCGCCAGGATGGTTCTTCAAGGCGCCCGCAACGCGGCCAAGCATCTCGGTCGAGCACAGCCTCTCGGGAATCCTGATGCCGACCGGGGCGTCGGCATCCTCGCCCTGCTCATAGCGCGCAAAGGACACCGGCATCAGCTGGACGTCCCCCTCGCGGTCGGAAATGCGCAGCGTCGCAAAGACAACCTCGCCCACGTTCAGCAGGCTCTGGACGTCCTGCTTCCTGTACATCTTCGGAAAAACGGGAACCTCGACCGAACCCGTCAGGTCCTCAAGAACGATGAGCGCCCAGCTGTCGCCGTTCTTCGTCACCCTCACGGTGACATTCGAAATCAGGCCCCCGATCGTCACCCTCTGGCCAACCCGTGCCAAGCCGTCGTCAAGGGTCTGGACAATCGTCGCATCCGAGTTCCGTGCAAGCACCGATTCAAGGTGGGAGAGCGGATGGTCGGAGACGTACAGCCCGAGCATTTCCTTTTCCTTGTCGAGCTTGTCCTTCTTGACCCATTCGTCCAGGTCGGGAACCGCCACCTCCATCGAGGCGCCCGAATCCGAGGATGCTCCCCCGAAAAGGTCGTACTGGCCGATCGCCTCGTTCTTCTTCAAGGACTGCGTCATCGCAAGCGACTCGTCGAGAACGGACATGAGAGCGCGCCGCGAGTATCCCATCGAATCGAAGGCGCCTGCCTGGATCAGACCCTCGAGAGCGCGCTTGTTGCACACTTCGTAGGGCACCTTCGAGAGGAAATCCTGGAACGACGCATAGTGCCCCTTCTTTTCGCGCGTATCGATGATCGCCTGGGCGACGTTCTCCCCCACCCGTTGGACGGCGGTCAGGCCAAAGCGGATATCCTCGCCGACAGCCGAGAAGTTCCGCAGCGACTCGTTGACGTCCGGCACGAGCACCGTGATTCCCATGCGGCGGCACTCGGCGAGGTACAGGGCAAGCTTGTCCCGCGCAGCCTTCTTCGAGGTGAGGACCGCAGCCATGAACTCCACCGGATAGTTCGCCTTGAGATAGGCCGTCCAATACGAGACGACGCCGTAGCAGGCCGAATGGGACTTGTTGAAGGCGTACTGTGCGAACGGCTCGAGAATCGCCCACAGCTCCTCGAAGCACTCCTTCGAATATCCGTTGGCGATCATGCCATCGCCGAAGCCCTTTTTCTGCTGGGCCAGGACGTCGGCCTTCTTCTTGCCCATCGCCTTTCGCAGGGTGTCCGCCTGGCCCATCGTGAAGCCGGCACAGGTCCGCGCGATCTGCATGACCTGCTCCTGATAGACGATCAGGCCGTAGGTGGGGCCAAGAATGTCGGCGAGCGGCTCGGCAAGCTCGGGATGAATCGGCGTGATTTCCTGCTTCCCGTTCTTTCGCAGGGCATAGTTCGTGTGGGAGGACATTCCCATCGGACCGGGCCGGTAGAGGGCGGAGATGGCGGAGATGTCCTCGAATTCCGTGGGTCTCATCTGCCTCAGGAGGGTCCGCATGCCCGAGCCGTCGAGCTGGAAGACGCCAAGCGTTTCGGCTCTTTGAAGAAGCTCGAAGGTCTTCGTGTCGTCGAGGGCGACGGTGTCGATGTCGATGCGCTCCTTGCCGTTGGCGACCATGTTGTCGAGGGCATCCTCGATGACGGTGAGATTGGACAGGCCCAGGAAGTCCATCTTGAGGATGCCGAGCTCCTCGCACAGGGGATACTCGAACTGGGTGACGATCGAATCCTTTTCCTTTTTGACGGGAATGACGTCGGTCAGAGGAACGGAAGACATGAGAACGGCACAGGCGTGCACGCCGGCCTGGCGGGTCAGCCCTTCCAGTCCGAGGGCAAGATCGTAGATCGGCTTGTACGTGCCGTCCTTTGCAAGCAGTTCGCGAAACTCGACCGCCTCGCCGTAGCGTTCGGAACCCTCGTCGAAAATGTCGGCGAGGGGAATGTCCTTGCCCTGGTTGCCCGGAGGAAGCGCTTTCGTCATGATCTCGCCCACCGCGTATTCGCATCCCAGAACACGCGCGGCATCCTTGAGCGCCTGCTTCGTCTTGATGGTGCCGAACGTGACGACCTGGGAGACGTGGTCGCGCCCGTACTTCTCCTCGACGTACCGGATCACCTCGTCTCGGCGACGCTCGTCGAAGTCGACGTCGATATCGGGCATCGAGACGCGCTCGGGGTTGAGAAACCTCTCGAACAGAAGCCCGTGCTCGATGGGGTCGAGTTCCGTGATGCGCAAGGCGTAGGCCACCATCGAGCCGGCGCCCGAACCTCGGCCGGGTCCGACGCGGATCCCCTTGCTCTTCGCCCAGAGAATATAGTCGGACACGACAAGGAAGTAGGCGGGAAAACCCATCTTGATGATGACTCCGACCTCGTAGTCGGCCCGCTCTCGCACATTCTGGGGAATCGTGTCGCCGTAGCGCAGATGGAGGCCCTTTTCGACCTCCTGGATGAACCACGACTCTGTCGTCTCCCCCGCCGGCGGCTCCAGAACAGGCATGTAGTTGCCGGCGTTGAATTCGACATCGCAGCGTTCGGCAATCAGAAGCGTGTTTTCGCAGGCTCCCGGAATGTCGCCGAAAAGATCCCACATCTCCTCGGTCGAACGCAGGTGGTATCCGGTACCGTCGAACTTGAAGCGGTCCGGATCGGTGAGCTTCGAGCCCGAATTGATGCAGAGCATGGCATCTTGCACATGGGCGTCCTCGGGGTGGACATAGTGCGAGTCGTTCGTCGCGATAATCGGCGCGCCGATCTTCTTCGCCAGGTCAAGGAGCTCGTTGCGGACCTTCCGCTCGATTGCGTTCTCGTGGTCCATGACCTCGACGAAATAGTTGTCCTTGCCGAAAAGATCCTGCATGCGTCCGGCCGCCTCGTAGGCCTTGTCGAACTGGCCGAGACGAAGCCGCGTCTGGACTTCTCCCGACGGGCATCCGGCAGTGGCGATCAGACCCTCGTGGCATTCGGTCAAAAGCTCGAAATCCATGCGCGGCCACTTGCCGAACTGCCCTTCGAGCGAAGCCCGCGAGTCGAGCCTGAGCAGGTTCGCCAGGCCCGTATTCGAGTAGGCGAGAAGCGTCAGATGCGTATAGGCTCCGCGCGCCGACACGTCGTCCTGCCGCTGCTCCTCGGTGCCCCAGCGAACCCTCTCCGTGGAGTACCTCGACGTGCCGGGCGTCATGTAGGCCTCGACGCCGATAATCGGCTTGACCCCTTCCGCCTTCGCCGCCTTGTAGAACTCGTAGGCGCCATACATGTATCCGTGGTCGGTCAATGCGAGCGCCTGCTGGCCGTGGCGCTTCGCCTCGGCAACCATAGGCTTGAGCTTCGCGGCGCCGTCGAGCATCGAATACTCGGAATGGGCATGAAGGTGAACGAACTCTTTCGTCATGCGCACAGTCTACAGACCCGGCCAAAGCAAAACCGGGAACATTTTGCGCGGACTGTCGCCTCGGCGGCCTGACTGCGCGAATGCCTTCAACACTCCCGGAGACGGCAGGAACCTCTCCATTCCCTGCCATTTCCGGGAAAAGCAGCAAGCGAATCGCCGCCGTGCGGGTCAGCGGAACACCCCTTTGCGCATAGTCTCGAGCGCCACGGAGAGGTCCTCGGGATACTCGGAGGCGAAGCTCACAGGCTCCCCTGTTCCCGGATGCGCAAATCCAAGGCGAACCGCATGGAGCCATTGGCGTTCGAGGCCAAGCC
This sequence comes from uncultured Actinomyces sp., assembly GCA_902773415.1. Classification (GTDB taxonomy): domain Bacteria; phylum Actinomycetota; class Actinomycetes; order Actinomycetales; family Actinomycetaceae; genus RUG11864. The sequence continues at coordinate 1,972 of CACYEE010000164.1, read as the reverse complement.
TTGCGGCAAGGGTCGGGTCGGCACCGTAAATCGGGTCGCCGACGCACGGATGCCCGAGCGCCGCCATATGCACCCTGATCTGGTGGGTGCGTCCCGTCTCCAGACGAACGTCGAGAAGCGTTCCCCCGGCCATCGCTTCGATGGTTTCGTAATGCGTGACCGACGCCCGGCCATCCTCGCGAACCGCCATCTTCCACTGCCGCCCGGGAGCGCGCCCGATCGGCGCTTCGACCGTTCCCCTCAGCGGATCGGGATGGCCCTGGACGAGCGCATGATACGTCTTGTCCACCGTCCGATCGCGAAAGGCCTGCTTCAGCACGGAATACGCAATGTCGCTCTTTGCGACGACCATGCAGCCCGAGGTGCCGACGTCAAGCCTGTGAACGATGCCCTTGCGCTCGGCAGGTCCCGACTTCGCGACCCTCACGCCCATGTCCAAAAGCGTTCCGAGAACGTCCGCGCCCTCGAAATTGAGGGACGGATGGGCGGCAAGCCCGAAAGGCTTGTCGACAACGACAATATCGTCATCTTCGTACAGCAGCGCAAGCTCCGCGCCACCGGCCCGCGGAACAACACGAACAGGCTCCGGCATCTCGACCTCGAGAATCTCGCCGCCTCCGACCCGGTCGGACTTCGCAACCGGCCGGCCCGCGACGAGAACGCCGCCCGCATCGGCAATCCGCGCGACGGCGGAACGCGAAAGGCCCGTCATTCTCGCCACCGCCATGTCGACCCTCATTCCGGCAAGCCCGTCAGGCACCGGATACACCCGGATGTCAGCCATCGGCTCTCTCCAGCGCAGCCGGCGCCTGGCCCGCCGCCATCAGGACGACAAGGGCAAGTGCGCCGAGAACCAAGAAAACGTCGGCAACATTTCCCGTAAACCAGTTCCCGTATGCGATAAAGTCCGTCACCGGACCCCGGCCGAAGGGTTCTCCGCAAAGCCGGTCGGCAAGATTGCCCAAAGCACCGCCCCAGACAAATCCGAGAGCAAGCGCCCACAGGCGCGAACCGCCACGTACAAAGACGGGAATCGCGATAGCCGCAACGATGCCGAGCAGCGTGAAAACCCACGTCATCGACTCGCCAATCGACAGCGAGGCACCATAGTTGAACCTCAGCCCGAAACCGAGAATCCCGTCGGCAAACCAGCGCGTCGGCGCGCCGGAGGCGAACTCCGCCAGCGCCCAGACCTTCGTCAGCTGGTCGACGGCAAAGCAAAGGAGGCCAACTCCCCCAAACAGGAAAAGACCTCCGCCAACGGCGTTTCCTTGGGTCATGACCGCTGTGCCATGAGAGCCGGACGGCGGCACCCCAAAGGTGCCGCCGTGTCGATGAGCGACGTCAGCCGTTCTTCGATTCGTTCGGATCCACCGTCGAAAGAAGGGACTCGAGATAGCTCTTCAGGCGCGTACGGTAGTCGCGCTCGAAATCGCGCAGCTCGTTGATCTTGCGTTCTAGCAGGCTCTTCTCGGTTTCGAGCTTCGCGAGAGTCTCGTTGTACTTCGTCTCCGCGCTCGCAACGATGCTCTTGCCCTTCGCCTCGGCCTCGGTGATGAGACGATCGGACTCGACCTTGCCTTCCGAGACGTACTTGTCGTGAAGCTGCTGGGCGAGCGCAAGAACTCCGGTCGCCTCCGAGACGGACGAACCCGCCCCGGGAACGACCGCAGGGGCAACGGCACCCTTCTCGGCCTCGGCGGCGCGAGCCTCCGCAGCCTTCAGTCGGTTCTCAAGATCGCGCTTTTCCTTCGTCAGCTTGCTTACAGTCTCGGCAACCTCGTCGAGGAACTGGTCCACTTCGTCCTGGTCATAGCCGGAATCGACATTTGCAGGTTTCTTGAAACCGATGTTGATCACATCATGCTCGGTCAGAAGCGTCATTCTTTCACCTCAATTGCTCTGTTGTAAGCCTGCGCCAGCAGGCCGTCTCAATGAGGAGACTACCCGAAAAACCGTCAACGCGACACCG
>CACYEE010000163.1 GCA_902773415.1 uncultured Actinomyces sp. | reverse complement strand
GCACATCTACGTGCTCAGGGACGAGCTGGGCGAGGCTGAATGGAAGACGAGGCTTTCGGCCGTGTTCGAGGACCTCTACGCGAAGGCCCGGGAGCTAGGCGGGCAGGTGAGCGGCGAGCACGGCATAGGCCGGGCGAAGCGGCCGTACCTTGCCGAGTCGCTCTCGCCAGAGGTCCGGGCGCTCATGCGCGGCATCAAGGCCGCGTTCGACCCGAAGAACATACTGAACCCCGGCAAGGTGATCAGCTGAAAGCCGGAAGCTCGATCCGGCATTGGGGTTCGCTCATCTGTCTGGAATCGCCATGGACAGCGACAAGGTGACGCCGGGCGGAAGCCGCGGGGCATAGTCGCGAAGGCAGGCGGCGAACGGCGCGGCGTCCGCCGCGTCCGTGACGCCGAGGAGCACCGTGTCGCCGGCGCATATGACGCGGGGGCCCGACATAGAGAGCTTCGCGACTACGCGGATGTCGGGCGAAAGGCGCTTCAGGTCGTACCAGCCGTCGTATATGGCCACGTAGCGGACGCGGTGGCGGGCGAAAAGACTGGCGAACCCGTCTTGCGGAACCTTGCGGCTGCGGACAATCTCCGCGACGTCCGGGCTGCCAAGGCCCCAGATGTCCAGCACGTGCACGCCAGAGAACATCGCCATGCAGCCGAGGTCGCTTACCGCCACGGGCCCCTTCAGCTCCGCGGGGAGCGAGGCGACGATGCGCGCCATCTGCATCTGCTGCCCGAATATCTCGCGCTGGGCAAGGACGGTGTCGTAGTTGGCCTTGAAGCCCCTTGCGGCAAAGGGGAACGCAACGCCCAAGCAAAGCATCAAGACGGCGATCTTGCGGATAAGCACGCCCGCCGAATCCCCGTCCGCCGGTCCGGCCGCGCCATGGACGAGCCTGTCCGGGACGAACTTCGCGACCGCCGCCGGTAGAAGCGTGAAGCACGCGCAGACCAGATAGGCCTCGTACCGATACAGCCAGCCGAAGTGCGCGAAGACGCCGTGCCCGACGATGGACACGGCCAGCGCAAGCGAGAGGGCCGAAAGCGACTTGTCCGTCTTCGGCATGGCGGCGACGACGAGAAGCAGCCCGACGGCGAGGTACACGTGGATTACCTCCGGCGCAATGCCGCAGTACAGTCCGCATATGCCGCGAACCACGGCCTCCGGACCGACCTGCGCCTTCAGCAGAAGCGATACCGGCAAGAACGGCCGCCCGCAGGCAACGGCGTACAGGCCGAAGCCGACGACCGGCGCAAACGCCGCGGCCACCATGCCGACGCCAACGGCCGGCTTTCTGCGCAGCACGAGAAGCGCCGCAACCGGCGCCACGACGAACAGCGACTCGTACCTCGCGGCGGTGGCAAGCGCGCACAGCGCAAGAAGCCTGGCGACGTCGGCGCGGGAAGACCTCGCGGCGGCGAGATGCCTCCAGGCGGCGTAAAGCACCATCTCCACGAGAAAGACGTGCATCGCATGCTCCATGCCCAGGTTGGAAAGCGTCACGAACGGAACCGCGGCGACGAGGAAAACGCCCGAGAGCAGCGCAAACCACCTCGGCACGGCCGCCCTTTCCCAGAACCGAAAGGCCACCAGGACCGACAGAAAGGCAAACAAGAACGAAAAAGCAAGGGGAAGCCACTCCCGGACGCCGCAGACCTTGACCGCCGCGGCCAGAAGAACTGTCCACAGCGGCGACGAGCTCGCGAACACGGGGACGCCGGCCTCGAGCCCCCACGTCCCGGACTCCGCCAGCTGGCGCGCCATGGCGAGATGTATGTACGTATCGTCCAGCGGATAGCAGAGCTCGCCGCCGCACAGCGACATGCCCGCCAGCCATTCCGCGGCGGAAACCAGCACGGCAAGCGCGGCGACGGCAAGCCCGCACTTCCTCATTCGCCGCCCTCCTGGAAGAACCAGTAGCCGAACGGGATGTGGTCGCCGAGAAACGCGACCCGGGCCGCGCCGCCCCTGAAGGCCGCCCCGGGGATGGTGAACGAGACGTCGGTGAAGAGGCCCTTGTCGCATCGAAGCGAGACCTGCCTGACGACCTGACCGTCGACGGCCACGTTCATCGAGAAGCTCTCGGGGATGCCGCCGCGCACTTCCTGCCTGACGATTCCGTCGTCTATGGTAGACGCCCCGCTGCTGAAGACCCGCATCACGACGCGCACGTCGCGGCCTGCCGCCGCCGGGACGTCCATCTCGTCGCCGCCCATGACTACGCGGCCGGCGTCGGCCATGACGCGCCCAGACCTGTCGCGGGCGCAGATGAAGAACGGCGGCGGGACCCTGCGCGAAAAGCGGTCGACCACATCGTACCGGGAGGCGTCTTCGTCCGGCGGGTAGCCGACGTCTACGCGGCAGACAAGGTTCTCGCGCGGCAGGGCCGCCGGCGCCCTGTCCGCCTCGTCGTAGGCGGCCCAGTCGGCCTTGTAGAGCCCGCGGGAGCCCGGCCCGGCCAGGACGCAGGGGCCGAAGGCGCTTTCGGAGAACGACGACGCGCGCAGCTCGGAGAACTCGCCCTCAAGGCACCAGTAGTCAAACCGCTTGCCGGGATTGCGCTTCAAGTCGTCCATGCGCTCGGCCATGCCCATGAACTTGAATTCCGGCGAATACATCGCGCTCAGGTGGGCGACCCGCCGGGGTGACATGAAATAGGCCACGCCGCATTCGCCGTTCGCCGCCACGGACGCGCCTTTCGGCATGACGCCCTCGCAGGCCACTGCAAACGCTCGCAGCTGCCCGCCGTCGCGGGCGAAGCCGTGGAAGATGCAGGCGTACACGACCGACCCCAAGACCGCGAAGGCCACGAGGGACGGCGCAAGCAGACGCGAAAGCGGAGAGCGCGGCATCCTGTCCGCAAGCCATACTGCCCCCTCCGCGGCAAAAACCGGGACGATCGGAAGCACCCACGCCATATAGCGGTCGACGTTCGTGTTCTGCCACCCCGACTGCGCCACCGACGCAAAGCCAAGCCCGAGCGCAATCAGCCACGCGACCTGCCTTGGAGCCGTCTTCGCCCGCCAGTCGTGCGCAAACAGGCCGCACAGGAAGACGATTCCGCCGACAACCGGCACGGCGTCGAGACTGCGCGGCATTTCCCTCGACAGCGAAAGGAACAGGTCCATGAACATGAGCACGCCGTCCGCGAACGTCTTCTGGACGGCTGCCGCAAAGCCATACTGGCTCAGGTAGCCCTTGTTCGCGACCGACGCGAACTGCGCCGCGCCGGTCAGCGCGTAGTTCAGGGCAAAGACACCGGCAACGCTCAGGGCCCACAGTGCGCCGACGGCGGCTATGCGCCGCGAAAACGCCCGACGCCAGACAACGACAGCCACAAGGGCAAGCCCGCAGAAAACGCCTTCGGGACGCACCCAGGGGGCGACTGCAAGGCTTGCCGCCAGAAGGACCGGCCGGTTCGTCGCAAGCCCGGCCGCGACCAGCGCGCTTGCCGCCATCCATATGCCGATGTCGCTCTGTGCAAGGGCACAGTAGGCGGCGTGGCCTAGAAGCGCCAGCAGGACAACCGCGAGGCGCTTCGCGCGGTCGTCGCGAACCCACCTGCAGATCGCCGCGGTCCAGCCCCAGAGGAAGACCAGGTAGAAAAGCGCATTGAGCCAGAAGCCCGCGGCGAACAGCGAATCGCCGCGGAATCCGATGCAGTAGGGAACCGCCAGGGCGAAGGGGTACAGCACCGACGTCGTACCCGTGGAAGCGGCCGTGCCGGCGGAGAAGGAGAACGGCGCGCCCTCGCATATGCGCCTAGCGGCCTGCGCGTAAAGGAGAGTGTCGGGCTGCGGAACCGGAAACGACCCGTCCGGACTCGCCGTCATCCCCGCAATCCAATATGCGGCGACCTGAACGACCCCGACAAGGAGCGCAAATGCAGCAAGGCGTCTTCCTGACATAACTTGGCTAAAAGAAAGCGGCGCCTTTGCAGGCACCGCTCCCTTTCATTGCATGCATGACTATGCTTCTGCCTGCATTAGGGGTTGCCGCCGCCTTCGCCGCCGCCGGACGCAGCCGCCGAGGTGCCGGGAATCACATGGCCGAGCGATTCGGCCTGGCCGCAGGTCACGGTGATGATTCCGTTCTCGTTCGCGATGGTGTAGGCCGACTTGTCGTACGGGCAGACCGGCGTGGTCTTGACATACTTGTCGGAGCCGCACAGATCGTTCAGCGTGGGCGTCGCCGTGGCGCCGTTGGTCATGCACCACTGTTCGCCGGCGGTCTGGAGCTGCTTCATATTCGAGATGCAGGAGCTCTTCTGCGACTCGTTACGGTACTTTATGAAGTTCGGGATCGCAACAGCAGCCAATATGGCGATGATAGCGACCACGATCATAATCTCCACGAGGGTAAAACCCTTCATCATTCTTTTCATGATTGTGTTCCTTTTTTGTTTTTTGTTTTGTTGC
>CACYEE010000162.1 GCA_902773415.1 uncultured Actinomyces sp. | reverse complement strand
GGCGGGCGGTGTAGGGCGCACCGCCGGAGACGTGGACCATTTCGATTCCGATCGAATACGAGTTCATGCCGTAGTCGGGCATGTGATTGCCGACGGGGGTGGTGCCGCGCCGGTCGTCGCGCCCGTCTTCGGGGGTGGAAAACTTCGTGTTGTGTCCGAGGTTGCCAAAGCCTGCATGGTGGGCGATGGCGTCAAGCTCGACGACCTGGAGGATGTCTCCGTTCCGTTCGACAATGAAGTGCGCGGCGACGTAATAGCCTTCGGAGAGCCACGAGTCGACGATGGCGTCGGCCGATCCGTCGATTTCGGTGTCGTGAAGCATGATGTAGCGCTGGTATCTGGCCGGTTTCGGGCCGTGCGCAAGCGTCGGTTCGATGCGTCGGCGCAGCGAGGCGGGCGTCTTGGCTGCGTCGTCCGTCCCGACGGACGGCAGGGCGGTGCCGACGGATTGACCCGAGGGTATGTTCCGCGGCGTCGGATGCCCGTTTCCCGCGCAGCCATCCAGGGCAAGGCACAGGACAATCGAGGCGGCAAGCCCGGCGAGGAGGCGGCGCGCACGCGCGCCGCCTCCTCGCCGGGAAGGAGAAAGGGGCGCTCTCAGAAGGTTTCCATTCCGGCGCGGCGGATGAGGAAGCCGTGGCCCGATTTCAGGCTCCAGCACGTGATCCCGTTCTCTTTCGCCCCGCACACCCAGTTGCGGTTCGCGTCGTAGATTGTCGTGTCGTACAGAAGCGTGGCGTCGACGTGTCCGATCGAGCCTCCGTCGGCTTCCAGTCTCGGTTCGCCGTCCACGCCAAGGACGACGGTGTCTGCGGGGCGATCGGTGCCGGGCGCGTTGCCTTCGGGCGCATCCTCCTGCCAGGAGGCGATCATGCAGCGCATTTCGTCGGATTGCCCGTCGGTCCGGCAGCGGATGTTCTCGCTCGGCGCCATCCAGTCGAAGGAGCCGTCGGATTCGCCGGTGAGCCATGCGTCGGAGGGAATCTGCGCCTCGCCGGCACCGGGGTAGGCCTCGGCGGGCACGCCGGTTTCCTCTTCCTCTTCCTTTTCCTCGGGTGCCGGGCTTGCAGGAGCGTCCGTGCCGGATTCGGTACTTTGCGGCGCCGGATCGCCGCTCGCGGAGGGGGCGGCGGGGCTGGCGGAGCCTGCGGAAGCGGCGGGGCTTGCGGAGTCCGCCGCGTCGTTTGCGCGAGCGCCGGTGACGTACCAGCTGGCTCCGAGGGCAAAAAGGGAGATGAGGAGCACGGCGAGCAGGAGCGCGACCCAGACGATGACGTCTTTGCGTCCGCCGTCCGCCTGCGCTTCGGGAGGCACGGAAGGAGCGGCCGCGGGCTGCGGGGCGGGATGTTCGCCGGCGCGGGCGGAAGCCGGGGCGTAGACGGCTGCGGGGGCCGCGTACCCGGTCGAGGGGGTGGCGGCGACGGGAACGGCCTGGGCGGGGCCGGCGGTTGGCGTGGCCACTGCGGAGGGGACGCGGGAGGAATCCTTCGTCGTAGTCGGCGTGCCGAAATCCTGTTCGGGGGATGGAGCGGGGGCGGGCTGGATGAATGAAGGGTCCCGGGCGGCGCGCGCATTGACCGCGGCAAGGTCGGCGGCGGGCACGGGGATGTCGTCGCCGTCGTAGTAGAGGAGGTTTCCGTCGGCATCGCACAGGTAGGCGTCCTGATACAGTGCGGAAAGCTGCGCAGTTCCCGTGAAGGCGGCCCGTGCGCCGGAGGCGTCGGTCACCCATTGCCCGTCGGATCCGACGGCGTAGATCGGGCGGTTGCTGTTGTCGTATGGCGTTGCCATCTCGACCTCCCTGTTGATGGCGGCGTGCGTATAGCCACCATCATAGTATCTGCATGGTATCTGGCGTGTTCGCGTGCCCCGGGCCGTGTCCCGGACGGGCCTGCGCGTGGCGACGCGCCGTCCGCCATGTCCAGGACCCGAGGCATGTCCGTTTCCGTTCGCGACGACGCGACCGACAATCCTCCCGGCAGGAGGCGCACGGATTTGCGGAAGCGCGCAGTGCCCATCCGCGCCGGCGCATTCGGCCTCGAAGGCGCGGCACTGTGAGGCTCAACCCGCGAGACGCCCCTGCCGCGAGCGCAATGCTGCGATAGGGTGGCAGGGGCCGCGACTGGCGCAGATGGGGCACCATCGGGGAGCGGCGAGCGCGGGGAATGGCCGCCCGCCTGGGCCGTCCCCGCATCAAGGGCCGCACGCGCTTCCACCTCGGCGGCGCGTGCGAACGAGATGCACAGGAGAACCGATGACCGACATCTTCCACGATCCCATCGCCACCGTCGACCCCGAAGTCGCAGCGATCCTCGAAGGGGAGCTGGGCCGCCAGCGCGACTATCTCGAAATGATCGCCTCGGAGAACTTCGTACCGCGCGCCGTCCTTCAGGCCCAAGGCTCCGTGCTGACCAACAAGTACGCCGAAGGCTACCCCGGAAGACGCTACTATGGCGGATGCGAAGAAGTGGACAAGGTCGAGGCGCTCGCGATCGAACGCGCCAAGTCCCTCTTCGGCGCGGATTACGCGAACGTCCAGCCGCATTCGGGGGCCCAGGCCAACGCCGCCGTCTACCATGCGCTTGTCCGCCCCGGCGATACCGTCATGGGCCTCGAACTTGCCCACGGAGGCCACCTTACCCACGGCATGAAGATCAACTTCTCGGGCCGTCTCTACGACATGGTCGCCTACGGCCTGGACCCCGAGACCCACCGGATCGACATGGATATCGTGCGCGAGAAGGCGCTCGCGGCCCGCCCGAAGATGATCATCGCCGGCTGGTCCGCCTATCCGCGCCATCTCGACTTTGCGGCATTCCGGGAGATTGCCGACGAGGTCGGAGCCGTGCTGTGGACCGACATGGCCCACTTCGCCGGACTCGTCGCCGCCGGACTGCATCCGAACCCGGTTCCGCATTGCGACGTCGTCTCCACCACGATCCACAAGACGCTTGGCGGTCCGCGCTCGGGAATGATCTTGTCGCGCGACGCCGAGGCATTCGGCAGGAAGCTCGACTCGGCCGTCTTTCCCGGCCAGCAGGGCGGCCCGCTCATGCACGTCATCGCCGCAAAGGCCGTTGCCCTCGGGCTTGCCGCAGCCGACGGGTTCAAGGATCGCCAGGCCCGCACGCTCGAAGGGGCGAAGATCCTTGCCGAGCGCCTGCTCGCCGGCGATGTCGCGAAGGCGGGAATCTCCCTCGTTACCGGCGGCACGGACGTCCACCTTGTCCTCGTCGACCTGCGCAATTCCGACCTGACCGGCCAGGAGGGCGAAGATCTCCTGCACGAAGTCGGCATCACCATCAACCGCAACGCCGTTCCTTTCGACCCGCGTCCGCCGATGGTCACTTCCGGCCTGCGCATCGGCACTGCGGCCCTCGCCTCGCGCGGCTTCGGCGCCGCCGAATTCTCCGAAGTGGCCGACGTGATCGCCACGGCCCTTGTCGCCGGAAAGGGAGCCGACACGGCCGCGCTGCGCGCCCGCGTCGCCAGGCTTGCCGAAGGCTTCCCGCTTTACGACGGCCTCGACCAGACCGGCGCGGGCGAGGCCCGCCGATGACGGCCCGGATTCTCGACGGCAAGGCGACCGCGGCCGCAATCAAGGCGGAGCTTGCCGAGCGCGTCGCGACGCTCAGGGCCCGTGGAATCGTGCCGGGCCTGGGCACGGTCCTCGTCGGCGAAGACCCCGGCTCCGTCTCCTACGTTGCCGGCAAGCATCGCGATTGCGCGGAGATCGGCGTCGCCTCGATCCGCGAGGACCTTCCGGCCGACGCCTCCGAGGCCGATGTTCGCGCCGCAATCGAACGCCTGAACGCCGACCCTGCCTGCACCGGGTACATCGTCCAGCTTCCCCTGCCGGCCGCAATGCCCGCAAACGACATCCTCGAGCTTGTCGATCCTTCCAAGGACGCCGACGGCCTGCATCCGACGAACCTCGGGCGTCTCGTGCTCCGCGTGGGCGAGGGGATGGATTCGCCGCTGCCCTGCACGCCAGCGGGCATCGTCGAGCTTGTCGAACGCCACGGCATCGACCTTGCCGGAAAGAACGTCTGCGTCATCGGCCGCGGCGTCACCGTCGGCCGTTCCATCGGGCTCATTCTCACCCGCAAGCAGGTCAACGCCACCGTCACCCTGTGCCACACCGGAACGCACAGCACGGCAGAGGTCGCGCGCCAGGCCGACGTCGTCGTTGCCGCAACCGGCGTGACGCACATGGTGGGACCCGAATGGGTCAAGCCCGGAGCCGTCGTCGTCGACGTCGGCGTTTCGCGCGTATGGAGCGAGCAGGAGCAGCGTTTCGTGATTGCGGGCGACGTCGACCCGGCAGTGCGCGAGGTTGCCGGCTGGATTTCGCCGAATCCTGGCGGCGTCGGCCCGATGACCCGCGCGATGCTGCTCGCGAACGTCGTCGACATCGCCGAGCGGACCGCCCGCGCCTGACTTGCCGCCCGCGGCGGAATCGCGCGCAAGCCGGGAGCCGCGCCATCGAACCGAAAGCGAGTACCGAATGCGAATCGCCACCTGCAACGTCAACGGGATACGCGCCGCCGCCCGCAAGGGAATGGGGCGGTGGATTGGTCAGGCCGACGCCGATATCCTCCTGCTTCAGGAGGTGCGCGCTCCCGTCGAGCTTGTGCCTGCCCTGATTGGCGAGGGTTACGAGGTCATTGCCGAGGCCTGCCGCATCAAGGGGCGTGCGGGCGTTGCGGTGGCGGTGCGACGCGGCATCGAGACTGGCCAGGTACGCGCCGGTCTCGAATACGATGCGGACGCGGGCGAACCCGACGTCGATTCGGGCCGCTGGCTCGAGGTCGAGCTTCCTGGATTCGGCCTTACCGTCGTCTCCGCCTATCTTCACTCCGGCGACGCGAAAAGCGAGGAGAAGATGGCGGCGAAGTACTTTCATCTTGACGCCGTGACCGCGCGCATCGGGCAGCTTCGCGCCGAGGGGCGTGCCGTGGTCGCCGGCGATTTCAACATTGTGCGCTCCGAGGGGGACATCAAGAACTGGAAGCCGAACCACAATCGCACCGCGGGCGTGCTTGACGAGGAGATCGCCTACCTCGATGCCTGGTTCGGCGAGTTCGGCCTGGTCGACGTCCACCGCGAGCTGACGGGCGAAGCCCGGATTGCCTACACGTGGTGGTCCCAGCGCGGCAAGGCCTTCGAGAACGACGCCGGCTGGCGAATCGACTACCAGATGGCGACGCGCGCGCTTGCCGACCTGGCGCGGGCGGCCCGGGTGGATCGTGCCCCGAGCCGCGAGGCGCGCTTTTCCGATCACGCCCCGCTTGTTGTCGACTACGAACTCTAGCTCTCCCGTTTGGGGACGGGCCCCGATCGGGAGGCGTACAGAACGTCAGGAGAAACCATGTCATTCCATACGATCGTTCCTGCCGGAGGCATCGGCTCACGGCTCTGGCCGCTTTCGCGCGCGGCGCGCCCGAAGTTCCTGCTCGACCTCGGCGGCGAAGGCGCCAGCCTCCTTCAGCGGACCGTGGCCCGTCTCGCGCCTTTCGCGATGTCCCAGACGGTCGTGACGGGCGCGGCCCACGCAGCCGCAGTGCGCGAACAGGTGCCGACGGCCGACATCCTCGTCGAGCCTTCCATGCGCGGCACGATGCCCGCGATCGCGCTCGCCGCGGAACTCGTGCGCCGCCGGGACCCCGAGGCGGTTGTCGGTTCCTTCGCGGCCGACCACCACATTCGCGACGAGCGTGCCTTTGGCGCCGCGCTCGGCAGCGCGATCGGCGCGGCCGAGGCGGGATACGTCGCCACGATCGGCATAGCCCCGGATTCGCCTTCGACCGCCTACGGGTACATTCATGCAGGCAACCGGCTGTCCGCGGTCGCGGGCATCGGCGAAGCCTCCGGCACGGGTCCCGTGTTCGACGTGCGCGAGTTCGTCGAAAAGCCCGATTCCGCGCGCGCCGCCCGTTATCTCGAGACGGGCGAGTTCCTATGGAACGCGGGCATTTTCGTCGCCCGCGCCAGCGTGCTCATGGAGGCCCTGGAGCGCTATCATCCCGAAATTGCCGGCCCTGTGCGCGAACTGGCCGCCAGGTGGGGCGACGCGACGTTGCGCGCCGAGGCAATCGAAGCCTTCTGGAAGCCGCTTCCCGTTGCCGTCATCGACCGTGCCGTTGCCGAGCCGCTTTCCGAGGACGGGGGAGTGGTCGTCGTCCCGGCGGACATGGGGTGGTCCGATATCGGAGACTATGAGTCCCTCGCGCGGCTTTTGGCCGACGCGAAGGGGCCTAGGATTGCGGTGGATTCGCCGGGGTCGCTGTCCTTGGCCTCGAAACCGGTGGCAGTGGTCGGAATCGAAGGGGCGGTGGTCGTCGAGATGGACGACGTCGTGCTCGTGACGACGCGCGAAGCCGCGCAAAAGGTCAAGGAGGCTCGCGAGGAGGCGCGGGAGGCGGGTCTGGGCTCGCTTCTCTAGGGCTGGTCCGGGCCGGCACCGCGCGCCAGGGCGCCGAACGGTTCTGTGCTGCGCGGCAGCGCGCCGCACGACGCGAGGAGCGCATTATATCATTTTTCGTGCTCGAAAGTGTTGAAAAGAGTCGTGCGTGTTTCGCCATATCGTGGCGGATGACACGTAGACTATATGCTGTCATGCATTCACCGCAATGCTCGGACAACAAGATCAGGAGAGTACAAGCGTGAAGAAGATGTACAAGATCGCCGCGGTCATTTCGATCGCGGGCCTGTCCCTTGCCGGATGCTCTTCGAGCGGCGGCGGCAACGACGCCGCCGACGGCGGCAGCGACGCCGCCGAAGCGAGCGACTATACGGCCTGCCTCGTCTCGGATGCGGGCGGCTGGGACGACAAGTCCTTCAACCAGTCGGCGAAGGCCGGCCTCGACAGGGCCGAGAGCGAGCTGGGAATCATCGCCAAGACGGCCGAGTCGAAGGACGCCAACGACTTCGAGGCGAACGTCCAGACCATGGTCGACCAGGACTGCAACCTCATCATCGGCGTCGGCTTCTCCCTCGCCGAAGCCATCGCGAAGGCCGCCGAGGAGAACCCGGACGTCAGCTTCGGCCTCGTCGATTCGACCTTCGAGAAGCCGACGGACAACGAGAAGGCTCTCGTGTTCAACACGCAGGAGTCCGCCTACCTTGCCGGCTACGCCGCCGCCGCGATGTCGCAGACAGGCAAGGTCGGCACCTTCGGCGGCATGAAGATTCCCTCCGTGACGATCTTCATGGACGGCTTCGCCGACGGGGTTGCCAAGTACAACGAGGACGAAGGCAAGAACGTCGAGGTCATCGGCTGGGACAAGGAGAAGCAGGAAGGCCAGTTCGCCGGAACCTTCGACGATCAGCAGGACGGCACGCAGATCGCCGAATCCATGATCGGCCAGGGCGCCGACGTCATCATGCCGGTCGCCGGTCCCGTGGGCTTTGGCGCCGCCGCTGCCGCCAAGGAGCACGAGGGCGTCATGATCGTCGGCGTCGACACCGACTGGTACGAGTCTTCGGACTACGGCGACGTGACCCTGACGTCGGTCATGAAGTCGATTGACGCAGCCGTGTACGACACCATCAAGTCCGGCGCCGACGACGAGTTCACGAACGACAACTACGTCGGCACGCTGTCCAACGACGGCCTGGACATCGCTCCCTTCCACGACTTCGAGGCCAAGCTGCCCGAAGGTCTGGCCGGAAAGATCGAGGAACTCAAGGGGCAGATCGCCGACGGCACGATCGTCGTCGAATCCGAATCCGCCTTCAAGACGGAGTAGGCGAACCGGGGCGTCTTCCGTGCAACGGCAGGCTTTCCGACAACTGCGAGGCTCGGCCGGGCAGCGATTGCCAGCCGGGCCTCGCCGTGTCTGTTTCGCCGCTCCTGCCGGGAGGAGGCCCGAGGGGCGAGATGCACGTGCCGCGGGTCATGCAAGCGACTACAATGGCGTGCAAGGATTCCATGACCGTTCTCGTTTGGCAGTGTCGCGACGAGGGCGGCGAATCCGGCGGTCATCTGCCGCTCCTGTGCAACGTGGTGCAGGGCAAACCCGCCAGCGAAAGGTATAATAGTGCAGCTTGAACTGCGTGGCATTACGAAGAGGTTCGGACCTCTCGTCGCCAACGATCACATCGACCTCACCGTCGAACCGGGCGAGATTCATGCGCTTCTGGGCGAGAACGGTGCAGGAAAATCCACGCTGATGAATGTCCTGTACGGTATCTACGATGCTGACGAGGGCGAGATTCTCATCGACGGCAAGCCCCGGAAATTCAGGTCCGCAGGCGATGCCGTGGCGGCCGGAATCGGAATGGTGCATCAGCACTTCATGCTCGTGCCCGTGTTCACGGTCGCCGAATCGGTTGCCTTGGGATACGAGCCGACGAACAGGCTGGGCATCATCAGCGCCAAGAAGGCCGCAGCCAAGGTCAGGGAGGTATCCGAGCGGTTCGGCTTCGAGCTCGATCCGAATGCCTACATCGAAGACCTTCCGGTCGGCGTCCAGCAGCGGGTCGAAATCGTCAAGGCGCTCTCTCGCGACGCCGAAATCCTCGTGCTTGACGAGCCGACCGCCGTGCTGACCCCCCAGGAAACCGACGAGCTCATGGCCATCATGAAGCAGCTTGCCGCCTCGGGAACCTCCATCATCTTCATTACCCACAAGCTTCGCGAAGTCCAGGCGGTTGCCGACAAGATCACCGTCATCCGGCGCGGCAAGGTCGTCGGCGAGGCCTCGCCGGCCTCGACCCAGGCCGAACTTGCGACGCTGATGGTCGGCCGCCCGGTCACGCTGACGGTCGACAAGGACGATCCGCAGCCCGGCGACGTCGGCCTGAAACTCTCGGGCGTATCGATGCTCGCCGAGAACGGCTCGACCGTTCTCGACGACGTGAACCTCGAGGTCCGTTCGGGCGAAATCGTCGCCGTCGCAGGCGTTCAGGGAAATGGCCAGACGGAACTCGCCCAGGTCATCCTCGGCCTGGAAACCCCTCTGGAAGGCACGGTGTTCCTTGGCGGCAAGGACCTGGCGAAGCTGGGCGTGCGCGACCGTCTCGACGCGGGCATCGGCTTCGTCCCCGAGGACCGCCAGACCGACGGCGCCATCGCGTCCTTCTCCATCGCCGAGAACATGATTCTCGACCAGTTCCGCCACGAGCCTTTCGCCACCTCGGGCCTGTTCCTCCATCCGGGCAAGGTCGGCGAAAACGCCGAAAGGCTTGTCGGCGAGTACGACATCCGCATCACGCATATCTCCGATCCGATTTCGACCCTTTCCGGCGGCAACGCCCAGAAGGTCGTCGTGGCCCGCGAAATGAGCAAGGACCTGTCGCTGCTTGTCGTCTCCCAGCCGACGCGAGGCGTCGACGTGGGCTCCATCGAGTTCATCCACAAGCGCATCGTCGAGGTGCGCGATGCCGGCGTTCCCGTTCTCGTCATCTCCTCCGAGCTTGACGAAGTCGTGGCGCTGGCCGATCGGATCGTCGTCATGTACCGAGGCGGAATCATCGGCATCGTTCCGGCCGAGACGCCGCGAAGCGTGCTTGGCCTCATGATGGCCGGCGTGCCGATGCCGGAAGCCTTTGCGCAGGAGAACCTTCCCGTTCCTGCCGGAGCCACTGACGGAAAGGAGAACTCCAGGTGAACAGCAAGAATTCGGGCTGGTACAGGTTCCTGTCCTCCAGCTTCCTCGTCTATCTCATCGCGGTGGCCATCTCCCTTGCCGTCGGCGCCCTCCTCGTTCGTCTTGTGGACGGCAATATCGGCGAGGCGTATTCGGCCATGTTCAAAGGCGCAATCTTCAACTACGACGCCAAGACGGCCACGAAGATGTTCAAGCCGATCACCACGACCGTCTTCTTCGCCGTGCCGCTGATCATTGCCGGCCTCGGACTGGGCATCGGCTTCCGCGCAGGACTGTTCAACATCGGCGGCACCGGCCAGGTGCTCATGGGAGCGGTCGCCGCCGCATGGGTAGGAGTGTTCCTTCATCTTCCCCCGGTTCTCCCTCTCCTTCTCGCCCTCGTCGCCGCAGTCGCGGCAGGCGCGATCTGGGGCTGGATTCCCGGCATCCTCAAGGCGAAGACGGGCGCAAACGAGGTCATCGTGACCATCATGATGAACACGATTTCGACTCTTCTGCTCGGCTACATGCTGACGAAGGCCTACTGGCACCGCCCCGGATCGTCC
>CACYEE010000161.1 GCA_902773415.1 uncultured Actinomyces sp. | reverse complement strand
TTCTCGACGCCCTGCCGGAGGAGGCGCTGTCCCTTCCCGCGCGGCCCGCATGGGCCGAACGGGCCCTTCACTATGCGCATGCCGCGGCGACGGCGCTCCCCGAGGAGCGCGGGCGGTGCGAGACCCTTGCCCGCGGCATCAGCCAGCTCCTCAAGGTCACCGATCCGGGCCCCGTCGTTCCCGTCCACGGGGACTTCTACGAGGCCAATGTCTATATCGACCCCGATGCCGCGCAGGTTTCGGCCATCATCGACATCGACTCGATCGGTCCGGGCCATCGCGTCGACGACTGGGCCTGCATGCTTGGCCACATTTCCGTTCTTCCGTCCCTCGCGCCCAGCGCATACCCGCATGTGCGCGCCGAGCTTCCCGCGTGGATCTCCCGCCTCGAGGAAATGGTTGCCGATCCGGCCTCGCTGTGCACGCGAACCGCCGGCGTCGTATTGTCCCTTGTTGCCGGCGCGAAGAGGGTCGACGGGAGCGAGTGGCGGACGGATGCGCTGTCGAGGCTGTCGATGGCGCAATGGTGGCTGGACCGGGCGAAGATGTGGCGTTCGCGATAGGACGTGTGCGGCGATTGCGGACGGCCGGCGTGCGGTCCCGGCCGTTTTGCCAGGCGAGGGGTCGGGGCCGCAAAAGGGCGCACAGGGGACTGTCCCCCTGTGCGGCGCTGGCCTGCCCCTTTTGCGGCACGCGCCGACGAGGCCGGGAGCCTAGGCGAGAAGCGCCCGGATGCGGCCGATGCCTTCGGCCAGGTCGTCGTCGCCGAGCGCGTAGGACAAGCGCAGGTAGCCGTCGGGGCCGAAAGCGGCGGACGGAACCGTCGCCACTTCGGTTTCCTCGAGGATGGCCGCTGCGAGCTCGCTTGAGCTGGAGACGCGACGCCCGGCGATCTCCCGTCCGAACAGAGCGGAGACATCCGGGAAGACGTAGAAGGCGCCCTTGGGTTCGGGCACGACGAGGCCGTCGATTTCGCGCAGCATCGAAACGGTCGTGCGCCGGCGACGGTCGAAGGCCTGGCGCATCCGTTCGACGACGTCCTGCGGGCCTGTCAGCGCGGCGAGGGCGGCGCGCTGGGCGACGTTGTTGACGTGGGAGGTCGTGTGGGCCTGCATGTTCGATACGGCCTTGACGACGTCTTTCGGGCCGTGCAGCCAGCCCACGCGCCAGCCTGTCATCGCATACGTCTTCGCGACGCCGCTGATGACGATCGTCCGGTCGGCAAGCTCGGGCACTTCGCCGAGGACATAGCCGGCGGTGGCGCCGTCGTACGTGAGCTTCGCGTAGATTTCGTCGGTGACCACCCAAATGCCGTGCGCGAGCGCCCACTGGCCGATTTCGCGAATCTCCTCGGGGGAGTAGACGGAACCCGTCGGGTTCGAGGGGGAGCATACGAGCAGCGCCTTCGTCGCGTTCGTGCGCGCGGCCTCAAGCTGGGCGACGCTCGCCTTGTAGTCCTGGTCGGCTCCGGCGAACACCTCGACAGGGGTTCCGCCGGCAAAGCGGATGACTTCAGGATACGTGGTCCAGTAGGGGGCGGGCAGGAGAACCTCGTCGCCCGGGTCGACGATCGCGGAAAAGGCCTCGAACACGGCCTGTTTCCCGCCGTTCGTCACGACGACGTCGGCTGCGGCGACGTTGGCGCCGGAATCGGCCCTGGCATGCATCGCGATCGCTTCGCGCAGTTCGGGCATGCCGGGAGTGGGCGTGTACTTGTGGTTCTTCGGGTCGCGCATCGCTTCGAGGGCTGCCTCGACGACGTGGGCGGGCGTCGCGAAATCGGGTTCGCCCGCGCCGAAGCCGATGACGGGGCGACCCGCGGCCTTCAACGCCTTCGCCTTCGCGTCGACGGCGAGGGTGGCGGATTCTTCGATGGCGGAAAGTCGCGCGGAAACGCGGCGCGCAGTCTTGTTCGTAATCACGGCGCAATTCTTCCACGAATCGCCGCAAGCCAGACTTTTGTCCGAATCCGGGCCATGCCGTCGGTGTGAGTTCGCTCGCTGGACTCGACGCGGATGCGGGATTGGGGGTAGCATTTGTAGTCGCATAGATCAGCTTCTCCCCGGGGCGTTGAATCGCGCGCACGGGCCGATAGGCTGAAGTCGAAGGGCAGTGGCGCAATTGGTAGCGCAACGGT
>CACYEE010000160.1 GCA_902773415.1 uncultured Actinomyces sp. | reverse complement strand
TCGTTCATCTCGCCTCCGACGTCGCCACCGTCGGCGCGGGAGAAGCCCGCCGCGCCCGCGCCGCCGCGCTCTCCGCCGAATTCGGCTGTACCTATATATACGTATCGACCGGCGAAGGCGAATCGACGACGGACACCGTCCGCTCCGGCCAGGCAATCGTGGCCGAAGCCGGCGAAATCCTCGCAGAACTCGCACCCCTGCACGACGGCGAAGGCGCCGCAATCGCGGACACCGACCTTGACGTGCTGCGCGCCGCGCGCCGCCGCCCCGAATCCGTCCCCGAAGCCTCCCTCTCCCCCTTCGGACCGCTCATGCCGCGCGACGAGGAACACGGCCTCGCCTTTGCGCTTCCCGAAGGTCCGACCGGTCTGCGTCGCCCCGTTTCCCGCTTCCCCTTCATCGCCGGCGGCGACCTTGACGCGACCTGCGAGGAGGCCTACGCGATCCAGACGCGCGCGCTCGTCCAGCGCCTTCAGGCCATCGGCAACCCGAAGATCGTCATCGGCGTTTCCGGCGGCCTCGATTCGACGCAGGCCCTGCTCGTGGCGGCGCGCGCAATGGACAGGCTCGGCCGGCCGCGCACCGACATCCTCGCCTATACGATGCCCGGCTTCGCCACCTCGGCCGGCACAAAATCCAACGCCACGAAGCTCGCGGCAGCAATCGGCGCAAGATTCGAGGAAATCGACATCCGCCCGGCCGCACGCCAGATGCTTGCCGACATGCACCACCCCTTTGCCGACGGCGAAGAAGTCTACGATGTCACCTTTGAAAACGTCCAGGCAGGCCTTCGTACCGACTACCTGTTCCGCCTGGCCAACCGCCACGGGGGCATCGTGCTCGGCACGGGCGACCTGTCGGAGACGGCGCTCGGCTGGTGCACCTTCGGCGTGGGCGACCACATGTCCCACTACAACGTGAACCCCGGAATCCCGAAGACCCTCATGCAGCACCTCATCCGCTGGACGATTGCGCGCGGAGATTTCGGTGCCGAGGCGAACGAGGTGCTTCAGGCAATCCTCGACCAGGAAATCTCCCCCGAGCTCATCCCGACGAAGGACGGCGAGAAGATCCAGTCCACGCAGGACGCCATCGGCCCTTACGAGCTGCATGATTTCACGCTTTTCCATATGGTGCGCTACGCAATGGGTCCGCGCAAGATCGCCTTCCTCGCGGCTAACGCCTGGGGCGCGGCCGATGCCGGCGAATGGCCTGCGGGTTTCCCCGAGGCCGAGCGCCGCGAATACGATCTCGCCGCCATCAGGAAGTGGGCGCGAGAGTTCTATCGCCGATTCTTCACGAACCAGTTCAAGAGGTCGACTTCGGCCGATGGCCCGATGGTCATTGCAGGCGGCTCGCTCTCCCCGCGCGGCGCGTGGGCCATGCCCTCCGACATGTCCGGGGCGGCCTGGCTTTCGGAGGTCGACGCGATTCCCGAAGCGTAGCGTCGCGCCGGGCCCCGCCTCTCCAGCACCGTGTTTCGCGGGGTTTCGCGGGGGTCTGGCCCCGGCGTCACATCGGAGCAATGCGTAGGAGATTCCTTACGAATCCGTCACCGGAGCGCCGGCCCTGCAACCAAATTTCCACGCAACGGTCTATATTGGAATACGTAGGAAAAACTCAGGGAAAGGACCTCCGATGGCCGTCGAACTCGTGCGCGAGTATTCCGAAGAGCTGCTCGACGCGATGAACTCGCTGATTCCCCAGCTCTCCACCTCTACCCCCGCCCGCTCCGAGGAGTTCGTCCGCGAATTCCTCGCCCAGCCCGGCGTCCACCTGTTCGTTTACCGCCCCGACGACAGCGAGAACGAGAACGCCCCGATTCTCGGAATGCTCTCTCTCGCCACCTTCACCATTCCCACCGGCATGCGCGCCTGGGTCGAAGATGTCGTCGTCGACGAGGCCGCCCGCGGCCAGGGAGCCGGCCAGAAGCTCGTCGAAAAGGCCGTCGCCTACGCCCAGGAAATCGGCTCGAAATCAGTCGACCTCACCTCCCGGCCGACACGCGAAGCCGCAAACCGCCTCTACCGCCGCGTCGGCTTCGAGCTGCGCGAAACCAACGTCTACCGATACAAGGACTGATACCCATGCGGACCCGCTTCCGCGCATCGGGTCTCGCCGCCGGACTTGCCGGCCTGGCCTTCTTCCTTTCGGCCTGCACGAGCGCAGGTGCCTCGATTGTGACCGACGGGGAGATTGCCCGCGATCCGCTTGCGATTGCCTCGTTTACCGCCGAGACCGACGGGCAGGCGACAGACGATTCCGACACCTGTTCGGCCCCGGACGTCCTCCCCGACGAATCGGCACTTGACTGCGCAAGCGACAAGTGCGTCGCCCTCACCTTCGACGACGGCCCGGATCCCGAGCACACTCCGCGGATTCTCGCCGCCCTGGACCGGTGGAATGCGCACGGCACCTTCTTCGTTCAGGGCCAGTTTGCCGCGAAGTATCCTGAGCTGATTCGCGCGGAAATCGCCGGAGGACATATCGTCGGCTCCCACTCGTGGGACCATCCCCAGCTCAACGTGCTTTCGGCCGGTGCAGTCAGCGGCCAGCTCGAAAGCACCGACAACGCGATTGCCGCGGCTGTCGGGTTCACGAAGGATACGAAAGGCGTCCCGAAGGGTACCGTCATCT
>CACYEE010000159.1 GCA_902773415.1 uncultured Actinomyces sp. | reverse complement strand
TTGCTTGCGGCGAAACCCGTGTTGCGGGCAGCGCAGACGCCTTGATGGTTCCGGGAAAGAACCTTGATGCGACCGGGATGGCGCCGAGCCCACTCGTAGCAGCAACGCAACGATTCGTCCTCGGAACCGTCGTCGACGAGAATCACCTCCGCGTGTTCCTCGAAACCGATGGTCTGCCCGACAATGCTCCCGAGCGCCTCGTCAAGGTACTCCGCCGTGTTGCAGACCGGAATAACGAAGGAAAACTCGGGGCACATGCTCTCGCTACCGGCACCTCTCGTCCTAGAGTTCGACGCCAAGCTCGTTCCTGATCAGGTCGAAGGTGGCGGCGATGGCCTTGTCCATGTCGTAGTACCTGTACTGGCCCAGGCGGCCGGCGAAGACGATGTCCTTCTCGGCCTCGGCAAGCCTGGCATACTCGGCATACAGGGCCGAGTTGCGCTCGTCGTTGACCGGGTAGTACGGCTCGTCGCCCACCTCCCAGTCGGCCGGGTACTCGCGCGTGATTACCGTCGTCGGGCCGGTACCGAACTCGAAATGCTTGTGCTCGATGATGCGCGTGTAGGGAATCTCCCGCTCGGTGTAGTTGACCACCGCGACGCCCTGATGGTTCTCTTCCTCGAGCTTCTCCGTCTCGAAACGCAGCGAACGGTACTCGAGCGTGCCCAGCTTGAAATCGTAGAAGGCATCGATCGGGCCGCAGTAGATCGTGCGGTCCGCAATACCGGGCTCGGCAGCGACAAGATCCTTGTATTCCACGCCCAGGCGCACCTCGACGCCCTCGAGCATGCTCTCGACCATCTTCGTGTAGCCGCCGACCGGGATACCCTGGTAGCGGTCGTTGAAATAGTTGTTGTCGAAAGTGAAGCGGCACGGCAGGCGCTTGATGATGGAAGCCGGAAGCTCGCTGCACGAGCGGCCCCACTGCTTCTCGGTGTAGCCCTTGACCAGACGCTCGAAGATGTCGCGACCGACAAGCGAAAGCGCCTGCTCTTCCAGATTGGCCGGTTCGCCGATGTTCTCGGCCGCCACCTGCTCGGCGATCTTCGCCTTCGCCTGCTCCGGCGTGCACACCTCGGGCCAGATCTTGGCAAAGGTATTCATGTTGAAGGGCAGGTTGTACATCACGCCCTCGTAATTGGCCACCGGAGAATTGACATAGTTGTTGAACTCGGCGAAACGGCCCACGTAGTCCCACACGTTCTTCATCGACGTATGGAAGATATGCGCGCCATAGCGGTGCACCTGGATGCCATCCGCATCCTCCGTATAGATGTTGCCGGCAACATGCCCACGCCTGTCGATCACGAGCACCCTCTTGCCCGCATCGGTCGCCTCCCGCGCAAAAACCGCGCCCGAAATTCCAGCACCAACAACAAGATAATCGTACTTGGCCATAATTGCCCTCCGTGCAAAAGTCGAAACCAGATGGATTCAAGCATACGCGCACGCCACAGCATGACGCGTTGATTAAGCTGGCTGTCTTGTCAAGATAGTTGGTTGTCTGGTTTTCGTGTGGGTGGTGTCTGGGGTTTTGGTGTGCGCGGGGCGTTGATGCTGCCTTCGACGTTGTTGGTTGTCGAGGGGATCGGTCGTCGCATGCTGTCTGTGGGACGGGAGCGAGCCGGGTGCACACGTTGCGGGTACGGGCATGGCGGCGCAGTGTCCGCCATGCCGGGCGCGTCGTGCGGTGGGTGTAGTGCCACGGGTGTCTGCCTCCGGCCAGCGGCCTGTGGGTGCGGGCGATGCCAGGGGGCGGGAGCTTGTCGAGAGTTTCCACGAGCGCGGTCCGGCCCGAAGCCTGGTGGGGGTTGCGGGTCCGGCAGGTCATCGTGGCAGGGTCCCGGGCGAGGGCCGGGACGAGCTGGTCGGGCTTGCGTCCGGTCTTGGCATGCAGGTTGCGCGCGGCATGGACAGTGCGGATCCGGGTGGGCGTGGACGGCCACCAGGTTCGGGCGGCCTTGGCGATGGCGCTCCGCGCATCGGTGACCGGCATGGTCGGGGGCGGGATACAGGTCATGAGCGCGTCCCAGAACACTGCGGATTCCGTGCGCGCCCATCCCCAGGCCACCACCGTCGCCCTTTTGCCTGTTGCACCCTTGGGGGCGGCGATGAGGTGACACGTCGCCGCGCCGATCCTGGTGGCATCGACAACGAGGACGTCGTGGACGAGGCCGTCGAAGACCGGAGCGGGGCCCTGAAGCCAGAAGCGGCGGGTGTGGCGCTGGAAGGAGCGCATGGACACCCCGAGTTCGCCGAGCGTCCTGTCCGCCAGCAGCCATGCCAGCCATGTCCGGGCCCGCCAGGCGTCCTGGCGCGCGGGGCGGCGCATCACGCTCGAGGCTCCGCATCTCCTGCAGCGCCATCGCTGGGTTCCGGCGCTGGTCCTTCCGTTTCGCTTCAGCGTTCCGCCACAGCTACCACGCTTTCGCTCGTACTTGTTGGAGGCCATGGATTTACTCAACCAGACGAGCAAATCCGCCACCCTTCCGCTTCACATCAACGAAAGACCCGAAAACCAGACACACTATTTGACGTATAACTGCCATTTCAGGCGGCGAGAGCACTCTCCGCACCGCCTCCGCCATGACAACCGCGGCAACAACAAGCAGCGTCGCGCCGTTGCGCAGCCCGGAAAGCACCTCGGTGCGCCGGCGTCGGAGAGCATGTGGCCCGCGTCCGAGAGCAGCGCGAGGGAATGCGAGAGCCAGGCGACGGCGACTTCCCCTGCCATGAAGGCGAGGAGCGGCGCGAGCGCGGCGGCATTCCAGCGCCGGTCCGCTTCGGGGCCGGGCACATGCGTGCGGGCGTGACCTCCGGGCAGGCGGGTGCGGGTGTGCGCGTGGCCGCCGCGGGAATTCCCGACCCGTCCCCGATCGGGAGAATCCTCCCGTTTGGGGCCCGTCCCCAAAATGGCGACAAGGTGTCTCGACTTTCGGGCCTGCCGCGGCCAGATCCAATTTGCCGCGGCCCGCGTCAGCTTTCCGCGAAGCCCTTTTGCCTCCCGAGGAATGCGCGAATCTCCTCGCGCCCGATCGGGCGGGCGAAGCGTCCGTCGTCGAACACCATCAAATCGCCGATGCCCTTCTGGAAGACGAAGCGAATCTCGCCGCCCTTGGCCTTCTTGTCGTGCCCCATCGCGGCCATGATGTCCTCGACCTCGATGCCGGCCGGAATTTCCGTCGGCAGCCCGGCCGCCAGCAGCAGCCGTTCGAGGCGTTCCTGCTCTCCGGCCCCCATGTAGCCGAATTCGACCGACCAGCGCGCCTGTAGGTTCAGCCCGATGGCGATGCAGGCCCCGTGAGTCATCGTGTAGCCGAGGGCGGCTTCGAGCGCGCGCCCGATCGTGTGGCCGAGGTTGAGGCCCATGCGGCGGTTGCCTTCGTGGACGTCGGACATGACGAAGTCGCGCTTAATCTGGCAGTTTCGGCGGGCCGCAAGCTCGGCGAGGGCGTCGTCGCGCACGAATTCGGCGACGGCGAGGCGGCGGGCGACGAAGGCTTCTTCGAGTGCGGCGAAGAACTCGGTGTCGGCGATGCAGGCCTGCTTGACGGTTTCGCCCAGGCCGTCGCGAATCTGGTCGTCGGTGAGGGTCTGCCAGCGGTCGAGGTCGATGAGCACGGCGCGCGGCTGGTGGAATGCCCCGATGAGGTTCGTTGCGGCAGGGACGTCGACGGCGGTCTTGCCGCCGACCGAGGCGTCCGCCGCGCCGACGAGGGTGGTGGACAAGGAGATGTAGGGCAGGCCGCGGGCATAGGTGGCGGCGACGAAGCCGGCGAGGTCGGTGACGACGCCGCCGCCGAGGGCGACGACGAGGCTGTCGCGCCCGTAGCCGGCAGCGATGAGTTCGTCCTCGAGGCATTCCTTCATTGCGCGGGTTTTTGAGGTTTCTCCCGCGGGAAAGACGAAGGTTTGCGCGTCGCGGCCGGCCGCGGCGAAGGCGGTTTCGAGGCGGGTTCCGTACAGGTCGACGACGTTGGAGTCGGTGATGATGGCGACGCGACGTTCGGCAAGGTCGCCGCGCGAGGCCATCTCGACGGCGGCTTCGGCGAGGTCGCGCCCGATGACGACGGGGTAGGATTCGTCGACCTTGCGGACAAGCTCGATCGTAAACTCGGTCGTTTTCATGGCACTCCTTTATGTATGCGAGGAAACCGCCTGCAACGCCGGCGCGCCGCACCATGCTGGCCATTGTATTGCCCGTCGCCCCTGCACGCCGCTTCGGTCCGCGCTTCGGCACGCCCGGCACACGACCGCCCTCATACCCCTCCCCCCACGTATCGCAGGTGCCTGACACCATTGATACGCGCAAGCGCCCAGCATCCGGCCCCTTGCGAATCTCGACGTCGAGAAATGTAGACTCGTTCCATGACTTATCGCATTGCCATCAACGGATACGGCAACCTCGGCCGCGGAGCCGAACTTGCCATCGCCCAGGCCGACGACCTCGAACTCGTCGCGATCTTCACGCGCCGCGACCCGGCCTCGATCCAGACCGCCACCGGCACGCCCGTCGTCGCCCTCGAAGACCTTCCGAAGTGGGCCGACAAGATCGACGTGCTCGCCAACTGCGGCGGCTCGGCCACGGATCTGGCCACCCAGACCCCGGAAGCGCTCGCCCACTGCAACACGGTGGACACCTTCGATACGCACGCCAAGATCCCCCGGTACTTCGAGGCCGTGAACGCCGCCGCCGAAACGAACGGCAAGCTCGCGCTCATCTCCGTCGGCTGGGATCCGGGCCTGTTCTCCATGTCCCGCGCCTACTCCGAAGCCGTCCTGCCCAACGGCGAGACGACGACCTTCTGGGGCCGCGGCGTCTCCCAGGGCCATTCCGACGCGATCCGCCGCATCGACGGCGTGGCCGACGCCAAGCAGTACACGGTTCCGGTCGAGGAGGCCATGCAGGCCGCCCGCGAGGGCAAGGGCGCGAACCTGACGACGCGCGACAAGCATCTGCGCGAGTGCTTCGTCGTCCTCAAGCCCGAGGCCGACGCGGAGGCCGTGCGCGAGGCGATCGTGACGATGCCGGACTACTTCGCCGACTACGACACGACCGTCACCTTCATTTCCGCCGAAGAGATGGCCGCGAACCATGCCGGGATGCCGCATGGAGGCTTTGTCATCCGTTCGGGCCGCACTTCCGAGAACGTTGCCCAGCGCATCGAATACTCGCTCGACCTCGACTCGAACCCGGAGTTCACCGGTTCGATGGTTGCCGCTTCCGCGCGGGCCGTGGCCCGCATGGCCGCCGCCGGCGAGACGGGCGCGCGCACGCTGTTCGACGTAGCTCCCGGCCTGCTGCTTCCGCAGGACCCGGCCGAGCTTCGCGCGCACATGCTCTAAGAACCCTCCCGTTTGGGG
>CACYEE010000158.1 GCA_902773415.1 uncultured Actinomyces sp. | reverse complement strand
GTTTTGGCGAATGCGACGACGGCTTTGAAAGCCTGCGTCGAAAACGAACGGAAAGTCAAGGAACGGAAAAACGATGCGCCATTTCGTGTACCGGATATTGGAGATCGGATTCATTGCGCTGGCCGGCTTTTCGGGTCTCGTCGTGTTTGTGGGCCTCGGAATCACCTTCGACGAATGGCCCGTGGAAGCGGGGGTGAACATCGGCATCACGCTCTTCTTCGGTCTGCTTGGCTCCGGCGCGGGAATCGCCGCATTGAACTTCCATCGCAAGGCCGTCCAGGCACGACAGGACCGGGTCCTCGGCCACTCGGGCGTCGCCCCTGCCCCGATTGGCTTCGCGCCGGGCACGGGCGGGCTGCGCGAAGTGTCCGTCACGCTCGTCCAGCCCCAGCCTCTGGATTGCCGGAAGATACCCGAGCTCTCTCTCATCGGCCAGCCCGGCTACGAACAGATCGACGTCAGGGCGCAGGTCGTGAGGATGCCTGCGAGCGTCGGCGCGATACCCGCAATCGCCATCAGCCGCAATGGCGAGGTGCTTGCGGAACTTGAACGGAACAGTCCGAACTATCCTGCGCTGTTCGGATACGTCGGAGCGACGCTGACCCTGCGTTTCTTTGTCACGGGCGGTATCGGTGAAGGTGGCGGCACCGCGTTCGACTACCGGATCAGCGCGCTGGTCTAGGGCGGGCGGCGGCCTGCCGAGGGGCGCGTGGCGGTCGATGGCGCGTGGCCGGTGCCGTTCGGCTTGGCGCCCTTCGGCTTCGGGACGCGGACAAGGGGGTAGACTGGGCCGCCAGGAGGTTTCCATGCTCAAGACAATCATTGGACTTGCCGCGCGTCTCGTTGCGCTCGCCTTCTTCGCAATCGCGGTTTCCGGAGTGTCCGTTGCAGTCAGGACATGGCCGAACGAGACCGTCATGAACGTTTTCATCACGGTCCTCATGGTCTGCGCCGGCATTGCCCTATGGTTCTTCGGAACCGTGATGTTCGGGCAGGCACGCGACGAAAGGCAGCGGCGCGGAGGCGTCGAGTTTTCAGGGCCGTCCGCGGAAGGCGAGCAGGACGCATCCGGCGGAGCGAGGCATGACGCGCGCACGGCGTCGTCAGGGGCGGCGGGCGAGGCCGGCGGCTCCCGGCCCGGCGCAGCGGCCGGAGCCGAAAGGACCGGCGTCGCCCCTCCCGGATTGCGCGAAACCGCCGGGCGGGCGTCCGGCTCCCGCGAAACCCGCGGAGCCGGACGCGCCGTCGCCGCGCCGCCTCGTCCCGCAGCGGGCTTCGAATCCCTGACTCCCGAAGACCTCATCGGCGACATGGCAACCGGGCAGGATGACCGCTCCGACCGCGAATCGGGCAACGGCGAAGGCGAAACCGCCGGCGTTGCGGACCTTTCGCTCAAGGACCTGCCCGAACTGCGCCAGGCGCTCGCGGACGCGGCGGACCTCGAAGTCAGGCTGGTCCGGCAGGCCAACGGTTTCGGGCGCGACCCGAAGCTCGTCGTCCTTCTCGGATGGACGCCGATTGCCGAGCTTCAGCCGGAAGAACGCGGATACCGCGCCCTCGTCGGACATGCGGGATCGGAAGGCCGGTTGGCGGTTTCCGAATCGGGAGGGACGCTTCGCGGGCATCTCGACATGGGACAATGATGCGCAGCATCGGCCGGAGCCGGGAGGGCAAGGCCCAGTGCCGTCGGGCATGGGCGGGCAAGGCGCGGCGACGGCCGGTTGCGCCCGTAGGCGGTTTGCCCGTCCCGTGCGGGGCGGCGTGACTGCGGGAGGCGACGCAAAAACGCCTCGGTTTGTTTTTGGACCCCTGGTACCGTGTGCGGCACATGGCGGCAGCGAGGCTGCCAAGGAAGGGGCCCGCATGGGAAAACAGGGAGGATCGTGATATCGCCCTTGGCAGGGGGATGCCGTATGCCTTGCGGCACGTGCCGCAACGATACGGTCTTGAGTCCGACCGTGAAGGATGGACGACGGTCGCCGCTCTCGTGGACGCTCTTGGGGAGAACCCGAGATGGGCGCGAACGTGCCGGCATCGAACGTATGGCTGGCCGGCCCGGCAAAAGGCGACGAGATCGACGGGGAACGGATTCGTGCCGCATGCGGCCATGCTGTGCGGGGGCGTATCGCGAAAACCACGTCGCCTCCGCCGGACGTTCCCTGTCACGGAACGCCGCGCCGCGCAGTGCCGGCAATCGCCGCCCAAGGGCTCAAGCCGATGGACGCCACTATGCGCATCTGTCCGCGGATGCCGAAACCGCGCTGTTGGTCGGGGCCGGACGCGACCGCGAACCTGCGTTGTTCGAGGTCGATGCTCGGGCCGCTGCGCGCAGCGGAACCCGGTTCTGCTGCGCGCCGGGCGGAATCTGGCTCTCCGAGCCGATTGCGCCGGAGTTCCTGCGCCTGCGGGCCCCGGGAGGGCCGTCCCATGCCGAAACGTAGCCGCGCTTTGCGCAGTCCTTGTCGTGCGCAGTCGTGGGTTGTGGCTCGGCGTGCCGTGCCTCGTGGTGCCGTGGTTCGTGTCGGGGCGTGCGTGCTGTCGGGCGTTGTCGCGTGTCGGGGCGTGCGGTTGCCGGTTCCGGTACGGGGTCCTCCGATGCTGGCTCCGAACTACCGAAGGGCGCCTTCCAGGCAGTAGCGGAACAGCGCGGCCGAGCGCTCCGGGCAGGTTGCCTCGGGCTGGGCGGCGTTCTCCAGACACAGGACGTTCATGAGGGAGAGGAGGGCCACGGCGAATACCTGGAGCTTTTCTTCTGCGAGGCCTGCAAGGAGGTCATGGCTGCGGATAGCGGCAAGGATGCCCTCGATGCGTTCGGCATAGATGCGTTGGTAAAGCCGCGATATTTCGGGATCCTCGCAGGCGAGCATTCGCACTTGCGCAACCAGCGCTTCCCAAGGTTCGAAGCTCGGGATCAGGCTGGCGAGCCTCGTGGAGAGCGAATCGAGAAGAGCGTCGATGGAAGGGGCTGCCGCGGCATCGCGCGCAAGCCTTTCGATGGCGGCCGACTGGCGCTGGCGCACATGCTCGTCCCACGCTGCGAGGAACAGTTCGGGCTTCGAGCCGAAGTTCGAGTAGATGGCGCCTTTCGTGAAGCCTGCGCGGGCAGCGATGCGGGCGAGGCTGGCGCGCTCATAGCCGTCGTCGATGAAGGTCTCGGCGGCGGAAGCGAGAAGGGCGGCGCGAACATGGTCGCGTTTTGGGCGGGCGAAAGGAGGCGAACCGGCGAAGCGTGCGGGCGAAGCGAGGCCTTGGGCGGCATCGTCGGCCTTGCGGTCGCGGGGGAGTTGCGGAGCCATGACATGTTCCTTCGCGGCTGGAGTCGTATCGGCGCTGCGGCGGCGTGCTGGGATGCCACAGCGCCGATACCGACGGTTTTCAATACCGCCGGTATCGAGTGTAGCGTCGGCATGGCGCGCAGGCAATCGGTTCGAGTGCGAGGCCCCTATCGCGTCGAGAACGACGCTGCGTCTGCGGAAAAACGCGAGGCGGCGCACGGCGCGACCCCAGGCTTCCCGCCCTCGTCTCGTGGGCATCCGGCGTTGCCCCGACACGTGGCAATCGCGTGCCGCAAGGCTGCATGAATGCCGCTGCATGGGGGCGGCGTCGCGCCCTCCATGCGGAAACCGCTGCGCAGGCGCGCCGCCATCGCGCGCCCGCAACAGGCGCATCCAGGCCCGCATCGCGGTGCCCGACGCGGGCCGCGAACAGGAGTAGTAGGCTATTCGACATGAGCAGAACCATTGATCTTGCCGTCATTCCGGGCGACGGAATCGGCCCCGAAGTGACCGCCGAAGCCCTCAAGGCCGTGCGCGCGGCACTCGAAAACGCCGACATCGAACTGGCCGTCACCGAATACGACCTTGGCGCCGCACGCTACCACCGCACCGGCGAAATCCTCCCCGAGGACGAGCTTGAGCAAATCAAGAAGCACGACGCGATACTCCTCGGAGCAGTCGGCGACCCCTCCGTCGCCTCCGGAATCCTCGAACGCGGCCTCCTTCTCAAGCTCCGCTTCGCCCTCGACCACTACGTCAATCTTCGCCCCTCCAGACACTACGAGGGCGTGCCCACCCCGCTCAAGGAAACGGGAGACATCGATTTCGTCGTCGTTCGCGAAGGAACCGAAGGCCTCTACCGTGGCGAAGGCATCGTCGAAAACGAAGGCACGAGCGAAGAAATCGCCACCGAATACTCCATCAACACCGCAAAAGGCGTCGAACGCATCGTCGCCTACGCCTTCGACCTCGCCAACCGGCGCGAAGCCAAGAATCTCACGTGGGTCCACAAGACCAACGTGCTCGCCCGAGCCGGAGCGCTCTGGCGTCGCTACGTCGAAAAATACTCCGAAAAGTACCCCGAAGTCACTGTCGACTACATGCACATCGACGCCGCCACCATCTTCATGGTGCTCGAACCTGAACGTTTCGATGTCATCCTCACCGACAACCTCTTCGGCGACATCCTCACCGACGAAGCCGCCGCCGTCACCGGCGGAATCGGACTCGCAGCATCCGGCAACATCAACCCCGAACGCACCACGCCTTCCATGTTCGAGCCCATCCACGGATCCGCGCCCGACATCGCCGGCCAAGGCAAGGCCGACCCCGTCGCCGCCATCGCTTCCGGCGCCCTCATGCTCCGCTTCCTCGGCTACCCCGAGCAGGCCGGCCTCATCGAAGACGCCATCGCCGACGACATGCGCAACCGTGCCGTCGCCTTCAAATCGGGTGCCCACCTCAAGCGATCGACAAGCCAGATCGGCGATGCCATCGTCGCCGAAATCCACAACCCTGCCAGGCGCTAGGACCGCAGGCAGCGCGGCACTCGGCTAGGGCGGAGTCCGCACCACGAACCGAAACAAGGAAGAAACGAGAAAACATGAGCTACGAATTCACCCAGCTGGACAAGGACGCCGCCGCGCCCATGCCGAGCGCCGACGAACTCGCCGGAACCTTCGAACTGAACAAGTCCGACCACGAGCGCACCGAGGCCGAAGCCGCCGCACTCTTGCAGGACATGGGCTTCGGAGTGAAGTTCTCCGACTACATGGCGCACGCCACCTGGACTGCCGAGAAAGGCTGGCACGACAAGCGCATCGAACCCTACGGCCCTCTCAGCCTCGACCCGGCCGGCTCCGTGCTTCACTACGGCCAAGAAGTCTTCGAAGGCCTCAAGGCCTACCGTCACGAGGACGGCTCCGTGTGGTCCTTCCGCCCGGCCTACAACGCCGCGCGCCTCAACAAGTCCAACCGCCGCCTCGCCATCCCGCACCTGCCGCACGAGGACTTCGTCGCTTCCATCGTCGACCTCGTCCGCGCCGACGAGCGCTACGTGCCCACCGGCGAAGGAACCTCGCTCTACCTGCGCCCCTTCATCTTCGCCTCCGAGGCCTTCCTCGGCGTGCGCAGCGCCGCCCGCTTCGAGTACATGGTCATCGCATCGCCGTCCGGAGCCTACTTCGAGCACGGCTTCCAGCCGATTCGCCTGTGGGTGGAGCGCGAATACCATCGCGCCGGCCCCGGCGGCATGGGCGACGCGAAGACCGGCGGCAATTACGCCTCCTCGCTGCTTCCGAAAGTCGTGGCGCACGACAAGGGCTACGACGAATGCCTCTTCCTCGACGCCGCCACCAACACGAACCTCGACGAGCTCGGGGGCATGAACGTCTTCGTGGTCATGGCCGACGGCTCCGTAAAGACCCCGAAGCTTACCGGCAACATCCTGCCCGGCGGCACCCGCTCCTCGATTTTGCAGCTGCTCGAATCGCAGGGTGTCAAGGCCACCGAGGAGACGATCGCCTACGACGAGCTTGTCGCCGGCATCGAGAAGGGCGACGTGGCCGAGATGTTCGCCTGCGGCACCGCCGCGGTGGTGACCTCGATCGGCTCGCTCACCGGAGAGGATTTCCACATCGAGCTCGAGATGGGCGAGGTGACGAAGAAGGTCTACAAGGATCTGACCGACATCCAGCTTGGACGCGCCGAGGACAAGTTCGGCTGGCTCTACCGCCTGGCCTGAGCCGCCTAGCCTGATTGCGGCCAAGCCTGGTCGCAGCCGGGTTGGATCGCAGTCAGGCCGGCTCTTCGCGTGGCGAAGCGGCCGGAGCGAATCTATAGAGAAAGCGGGATGGGGGCATGCGCCCCTGTCCCGCTTTCCGTGTGCGACGACGGCGCGGCTTCGCGAAGGTGGGAAGGGAAGAAGCCGCGCCGTCGTGCCTATCTGAGGTCTTGTGGGCTCAGAAGTTCTTGAGGTCGGAGACCTTCTGCTTGGCGATCATGAAGTAGGCCGTGGCCGCAATCGACCAGCCCCACACCATGTGGCCGAAGATCTCGGAGAAGTGCTCG
>CACYEE010000157.1 GCA_902773415.1 uncultured Actinomyces sp. | reverse complement strand
CGGGGCCAGACCCCGATGCCACGCAATGCGACATACCGTTCGGTGTTGCGCCAAGCATCTTCGGACACGCGGCAGGTGACACCGGGGCCAGACCCCATGACGCAAGGGCGGACCATTGGCTTCGGGACGGGGACTGTCCCGGAAGAATGCGCGAAGCCGGCTGGTGTCGCATCGGGGACAGTCCCCTTTCCGACACGCGAAAGCACCGCGCGAGCAAGATCGCGCGAAACTGAAGCGAAGAAGCTGCGAGAGAGCGCAACGACCGAACACAGTCGCCACAGCGACACCCCACAGTGGCCGCGCCCATATGGAGACAGACCCGGAAACGCATACCGCAGGATCCCGCGCCAGGGGCGCACGGCAAAATCGCCTGCACAAACAAACGAAAGGACGGCATCGCGCACGCTGCGCACAGCCACCCCTCGCAGGAAAACCCCTAGCCGACAACCTCCATCGACTGGCGCGCGATCGCAAGCTCCTCGTTCGTCGGAACCACAAGAACCGCAATCGTCGAATCCGGCGTCGAAATGACGCGCTGCCCCTTTGAACGCACATCGTTCTTCGCGCCGTCGAGCCTGACCCCGAAAGGCGCCAGACGCTCGCACACCAGGCGACGCACGGTATTCGAGTTTTCGCCGATGCCTGCGGTGAACGTGATCGCGTCGAGGCCTCCCATGACGGCAGCATATGCGCCAATGTACTTGACAAGGCGGTGGACATACACGTCGAATGCGAGCTTCGCGTTCTCGTCGCCCGCATCCATCTTCGCCTCGACGATGCGCATGTCGTTGTCGCCCGCCAGGCCCTTCATGCCGGACCTGCGGTTGAACAGGTCGTCGAGCTCGTCGATGCTCATCCCGGCCTCGCGGCCCAGATGGAACACGACGGCCGGGTCGATATCGCCGGTGCGCGTGCCCATGACCAGGCCCTCGAGCGGGGTCAGGCCCATCGAAGTCTCCACGGCCTTTCCTGCCACGACGGCCGACGCCGACGCGCCGTTGCCGATATGCAGCACGATTTGCTTGAGGTCGTCGCGCCCCAGCAGCTTCGACACCTCGCCGGAGACGAAGCGGTGCGAGGTTCCGTGCGCCCCGTAGCGGCGAATCGAATGCTTCTCGGCAATGTCGCGATCGATGGCGTAGGTGTGCGCCTCGGCCGGAAGACCCTGGAAAAAGGCCGTGTCGAAGACCGCGACGTGCGGAATGTCCGGCAGCAGCTCGCGGGCGACCTTGATGCCGGCAAGATGTGCCGGGTTGTGCAGAGGGCCGAGGGGGATGAGCTCCTCGATGCGGCCCTGGACCTCGTCGTCGACAAGCGCCGGGCCGTCGAAGTACTTGCCGCCCTGGACGATGCGATGGCCGACGGCCGCGATCGAGCCGTCCGTGAGCGAAGGGCCCTTCTCCTCGAACAGGCGCAGCACCTCGCGCAGGCCGGCGCCGTGGTCGGGCACCGGCATGTCGATGGCGGTCTCCTCGCCGGCATATTCATGCTCGACGCGGCCCATCTCCTCGCCGATTCGCTCGACGAGGCCCGCGGCAATCGATTCGCCCGATTCGGGATCGACGAGCTGGTATTTGATGGAGGACGAACCGGAGTTGATGACGAGAACGGTCATGGGGTTCCTTTCGGTTGTGGAGGAAGCGATTCGGGTGCGTCGACGCGGCACGGAGCGCGACGAAGGGGTCTGACCCTCTTGTCACCCATCGCGCGGGGCAACGCGGACGCGAGGGCCGACCCCTTCGTCGCGCGGGCCCTGCGCGGGCCCCGTTGCCGCCTGCGCGGCTCGGGCGTTCTGGGCCTGGACGGCGGTGATGGCGATCGTGTTGACGATGTCTTCGACGGTCGCACCACGGGAGAGGTCGTTGACGGGCTTGTTGATGCCTTGGAGGATCGGGCCGACGGCGACGGCGCCTGCGGCGCGCTGGACGAGCTTGTATCCGATGTTTCCCGCCTCAAGCGACGGGAAGACGAAGGTGTTCGCCTTGCCTGCCACCGGGGAATCGGGGGCCTTTGTTGCGGCGACGGCCCCGTCGACGGCCGCGTCGAACTGGATCGGGCCTTCGATGGCAACGTCGGGACGCTTTTCCTTCGCGAGTCTTGTCGCTTCGACGACGGCCTCGACGTCCGGCCCCTTGCCGGAGGTTCCCGTCGAGTAGGAGAGCAGGGCGACCTTCGGGTCGACGCCGAACTGGGTGGCGGTGTCCGCCGTCGCCGACAGGATGTCGGCGAGCTGCTCCGGGGTCGGGTTCGGGTTGACCGCGCAGTCGCCGGCCACCCAGATGCGGTCCTCGAGGAGCAGCAGGAAACAGGAAGAGACGATGGAGGTTCCCGGTTTCGTCCTGATGATCTGGAAGGCGGGGCGCAGCGTATCGGCCGTCGTATGAACCGCGCCGGAAACCATGCCGTCGGCGTCGCCCATGTGCAGCATCATGACCGCGAAATACGATTCGTCCTTGACCTGCTCTCGGGCCTGGCCAAGGCTCACGCCTTTCTTTTCGCGAAGGCGCGCGAATTCGGCGGCATACGCTTCGAGCTTCTCTTCGTCGTCGAGGGAAACGAAGGTCGCGCCGGATACGTCGGCGCCGATCTCGCGCCCGCGTGCGGTGATTTGCTCGCGTTCGCCGAGGAGGATCACGTCGGCGACGGACAGTTCGAGTACGCGGGCCGCGGCCTTGAGCACCCGGTCGTCGTCTGCTTCGGGAAGCACGATGCGCTTGCGGCGAGAGGATGCCTTCGACATGAGATCCTGCGTGAAGGCGATGGGGGTGACGACGCCGGAGCCGTTTTCTGCGGCGGCGCGCAGGATTTCGGAGGCTTCGGCGTTCGGACCGTCCTCGCCGAGAAGGATGATGGAGGAATGCGTGCGGTCGGCGGGAAGGGATTCGGCGAGCGACGGCGCCGCGTTTGTCATGATGGTGGCGCGTACGAGGGCATGTTCGCGGCAGAGCTCGTGGGAAGCCATGTGGGCCACCGTCATGACTTCCTCGGCGCTGCGGTTCTTTCCGGAGACTGCGAGGATGATCGGTGCGGAGAGGTTCGCGGCGGCGCGGCCGTTGAGCGAGAGCTGGCCGGGGGAGACGATGTCTCCGTCGAGAAGGCCGAGGACGAGCACTGCGTCGAACCCGATGGAGTAGTCGCGGTACCGCGTGAGCATCTTTGCCATCGCGGACGTCTCCGAGCGCACGTAGTCGGCACGGGTTCCGCCATAGGCGGAGGCGAGGTCGGCGCTCGTGCCGGCCTGGGCGAGGAGCTGGCCGAAGGCGGTGTCGGATTCGATGGGGCCGTCGGAGAAGGCGCGGAAGACGCCCACCTTGGCGAAGGACTGCTGGAGGGCGGCGAGCGCGGCCGAGGCGGCGGCTTGGGTGCCCGAGGCTCCTTCGGCCGCGGTGAAGTAGACGGTGTGGGTCATGGATCGTTGTCCTTTCACGTGGAAAATCCTGCGCAGATGCCGCGCAGGAAAGCACCTTTCGATTGTTTCATACCGGCTCGTCTTTGTGGCTGAAAAGCCGGTTCGTTTCGCCCCCGGAGGAGGCTGCGGCGCGCGGATGTGACAGCGGGGCCAGACCCCTGTGACGCG
This sequence comes from uncultured Actinomyces sp., assembly GCA_902773415.1. Taxonomy (GTDB): domain Bacteria; phylum Actinomycetota; class Actinomycetes; order Actinomycetales; family Actinomycetaceae; genus RUG11864. Next base: position 1,772 of record CACYEE010000157.1, on the reverse strand, counting down.
CGTGTGACACGGGGGTCAGACCCTCGCGACGGACGGACGGACGGGCGCTGGCGGGCGGGAGGGCGACGCGGTGACAGCGGGGCCAGACCCCTGCGTCCCTCGTGGTCGCGGCGGCCGGTCGCCTGGCATCGGCGACGCCTGCCGCGGACGCCAGGTGGCAGCCGGGGTCCGACCCCGCTGTCATCTGCATCCGTGCGTCGGGAGAAACGAGACTATGATGGGGTCATGGCCAGAGTCGAGGTCGAGCATGTGTGCAAGGAATATCCCTCCGGCGTCGTTGCCGTACGCGATTTCACCCTCGATGTCGACGACGGCGAATTCCTTATTCTTGCAGGGCCGTCAGGCTGCGGAAAATCAACCCTCCTGCGCATGATAGCCGGCCTCGAGCCCGTCACCGGAGGCGAGCTGCGAATCGACGGCGTGCGCATGAACGACGTCGCCCCCGCCAAACGCGACATCGCAATGGTCTTCCAGAACTATGCGCTCTATCCCCACATGACCGTCTACGGCAACATGGCCTTCGCGCTGCGCAACGTCGGACTTCCGAAAGCGGACATCGACGCTGCCGTCCACCGCGCCTCCCGCCTCCTCGACCTTGACGGGCTCCTCGGCCGCAGGCCCGCGGAGCTTTCGGGAGGCCAGCGTCAGCGCGTCGCGATGGGGCGCGCCATCGTACGCCAGCCGAGGGTCTTCCTCATGGACGAGCCGCTGTCGAACCTGGATGCGCAGCTGCGCGTCCAGATGCGTACCGTGATTGCCCGCCTCCACGCCGAGCTGGGGGCCACGTTCATCTACGTTACCCACGACCAGACCGAGGCGATGACTCTCGGCACCCGAATCGTCGTCATGAAGGCCGGGGAAATCCAGCAGGCCGGAACGCCGCAGGACGTCTACGATGCGCCAGCGAACACGTTCGTTGCCGGTTTCGTCGGCTCGCCCCCGATGAACATGTTTGGATGCCGCCTTCACGCGGGTGCCGGGGGGATGCTCGAGGCGCAATGCGGGGGGTTCGGATTCCGCTTGGCGCGGCGCAGTCTGAAAGGCTGGTGCGGGCCGGGCTTGCCGGGAGCCTGGTGCGGATCGGCGTGCGCCCGGAGAATGTGCGTGCGGTCGCATCCGACGAACAGTGCGGCGCGGGCGAAGCGGTTGTGAAGGCGACGGTGAGCGTCGTCGAGCCGCTTGGAGCTTCGACGCTCGTGCATGGCGACGTCGGGCGCACGCAGCTTGCGAGTCTCGGCCCTGCGGTGGCGGCGCGACGTGGCGACGCGGTGCGTTTTGCGATTCGTCTCGGGGCGCTGCGGTTTTTCGACGCGGAGAGCGGGCGCGCCATTGCGTTGCAAGGCGATGCGACAGCAGGGTCAGACCCTCTGGCATGACGGCATGACAGAGGGGTCAGACCTGCCAGACCCTGCCGCCGCCGCAGGGTTCCACGTGCCGCAGCGGGAAGCAGGCCGCGTCGTCTTGCGTCGCCCCAAACGAAACGAAACGGGCTGTCCGTGTCCGGGGGTCTGACCCCGTTGTCACGTTGTCATCGTGCCGTCGCGAAAGGGTCTGACCCCGCTCTCGCTACGGTGCCGCCTTGCGTCGCCCAAAAAAAAGACGCAAGACGGCGCAGCCCCGACACCGGAACTGCGCCGCGTGCCGTCGCGTACGCGCTGGAGAATCAGAAGTTTGCCAGCTCGGCAACCTTCTGCTTGGCGATCATGAAGTAGGCCGTGGCCGCAATCGACCAGCCCCACACCATGTGGCCGAAGATCTCGGAGAAGTGCTCG
>CACYEE010000156.1 GCA_902773415.1 uncultured Actinomyces sp. | reverse complement strand
CCGGCGCCTCCGGCGTGAAGCCCGCCCCGGCAGAGTTCACCGCCACGCTCACCGCCGTGGCGAAGGACCTCGCTGCCCAGCTCATCGGCGACGCCGAGGGCGCTTCCCACGACATCGCAATCAACGTCGCCGGAGCCTCAAGCCAGGAAGCCGGCCTTGCCGTCGCCCGTGCCGTCGGGCGCTCGAACCTCCTCAAATGCGCGATCTTCGGCAACGACCCGAACTGGGGCCGCGTGCTTTCCGCGCTCGGAACCGTACCAGCCGACGTCGCCCCCTTCGACGCGCAGAACGTCGACGTCTCGATCAACGGGGTCATGGTGTGCAGGAACGGGGGAGTCGGCGACGACCGCAACCTTGTGAGCATGGAAGAACGCCTCGTCACCATCGACATCGACCTCAAGGCCGGCGAGGAGACGGCTACGATTCTCACCAACGACCTCACCTACGGATACGTCGAGGAAAACTCGGCGTACTCGAGCTGAAAGGCGGCGCGATGGACGCGACGAACACGCCCTCGGCGCAGGTTCCCGACAGGCTGCGCCCGGCCCACTCGAAAGCGGAGGTGCTTGTCGAGGCGCTTCCGTGGATTCGCGAATTCGCCGGCAAGACAGTGGTCGTCAAGTACGGCGGCAACGCGATGGTGTCCGAGGAGCTCAAGGCCGCCTTCGCCCAGGACATGATCTTTCTGCGCCACGTCGGCATCCGTCCTGTCGTCGTTCACGGCGGGGGACCGCAGATCAACCGGATGCTTCGCAAACTTGGAATCGAAAGCGAGTTTCGCGGCGGCCTGCGCGTGACGACGCCGGAGACCATGTCCGTCGTGCGCATGGTGCTCACGGGGCAGGTGCAGCGCGAAATCGTGTCCCTCATGAACGAGCACGCGCCCTACGCCACAGGCCTGTCAGGCGAGGACGCCTCGATGCTTGTCGGCCGCAAGCGCAAGGCGAAGGTCGGAGGCGAGCTCGTCGATGTCGGGCAGGTCGGCGACATCGAAGGGGTCAACCCCGAATGGATCGAGGCGATTCTCAACGCCGGCCGCGTCCCCGTCATCTCGACGGTCGCCCAGGACATCGACTCGCCGACCGAAGTTCTCAACATCAACGCCGACACCGCCGCGGCGGCCATCGCCGTCGCGCTTGGCGCCGAAAAGCTCGTCATGCTTACCGACGTCGAAGGCCTCTACGGCAGCTACCCCGATCCCGCGACGCTCATCTCGCGGATCGATGCCGAAGACCTGCGCACAATGCTTCCGACGCTTGATTCCGGGATGGCCCCGAAAATGGAGGCCGCACTGCGCGCCATCGACGCGGGCGTGCCGCAGGTCCACGTCGTCGACGGACGGCTGGCCCATTCGATGCTCCTGGAGATCTTCACCGACGCCGGCATCGGCACCCTCGTCACGAAAGGCACCGGACATGAGTGAGGAAGCGCTTCGGCCTTCGGGTTCCCTTGCCGCATACGGCGACGCCATGATGAACGCCTTCGGAGTGCCCCAGCTCGTGCTCGTCCGAGGCGAAGGGGTCTACGTGTGGGCCGAGGACGGCACGCGGTATCTCGACCTGCTCGGCGGAATTGCCGTCAACGCTCTCGGATATGCGCATCCGGCGCTCATCGAGGCCGTGAGCTCGCAGATGGAAACCCTCTCGCACGTCTCGAACTATTTCGCGACGCCGCCTCAAATCGAGCTTGCCCGCCGCCTCCAGAAGATTCTCGACATCGAAGGATACCGCGGAGCCGACGCGCGCGTCTTCTTCACGAACTCTGGCACCGAGGCGAACGAGGCGGCGCTCAAGATGACCCGCCTGCACAAGCCCGGCGGGCGCGTGCTCGCCCTGACCGGCTGCTTCCACGGGCGGACGATGGGTGCCCTGTCGATCACCTCGAAGGCCGCGTATCGCGAACCCTTCGAGCCGCTGCCCGGCAACGCGGAATTCGTCGAGCCGACCGTCCAGGCGCTTGAAGGAGCCTTTGGCGAGGACGTGGCGGCGCTGTTCGTCGAGCCGATCCGGGGCGAGGCAGGAGTGCTCCCCGTGGCCGACGAGGTTCTCGCGAAGGCCCGCGAGCTGTGCGACGCAAACGGCGCGCTGCTTGTGGTCGACGAGGTGCAGACGGGAATCGGACGGACCGGGCGCTGGCTTGCCTCGGGCGGCCGCGTGCTGGCAGACATCCTCACCTTCGCGAAGGGCCTGGGCGGGGGAGTGCCGATCGGAGCCTGCGTCGGCATCGGCGAGGCCGGAAGGCTGTTCGCCCCCGGCAACCACGGAACAACCTTCGGAGGCAATCCTCTTGCCTGCGCCGCGGCCAACGCGACGCTCGAGACGGTTTCGGGCCTGCTCGGGCACGTCGAGGAGACCGGTGCCTGGCTGCGAGGCGAGCTTGCCAGGCTCGGATATGCAGTGCGCGGTCGGGGCCTGCTGATCGGCATCGAGGTTGCCGACGCCCCCGGCGCGCACAAGATGCTCCTCGCCGAGGGAATCATCACGAACGCGGCGAATCCGACGACGCTGCGGCTTGCTCCGCCGCTCCTCGCGACGGCGGAGGAGCTCGCCCCCTTCGTCGCCGCAATGGCCCGCCATGCGGGAGAATTCCAGGCGTCCGCATCCGTCGGCGGCATCGAATCGGCGGAGGCGCAATGAGCATCGACGCCAGCCGCATGCCCTCCACGCGCCGCGCCCGGCAGTCCCTCATCGAAGAACTCCTGGTCAACGAACTCATCGGATCGCAATCCCTGCTGCGCACGCGCCTGGCCGAATCGGGAATCGACGTCACCCAGGCTACCCTTTCGCGCGACCTCGACGACATCGGAGCCGTCAAGGTCAAGGACGCCTCCGGCAAGCAGGTTTACCGGGTCCCCGAACCTTCCGAGATTACCGCGGCAACGCAGGGAGCCCGCGTCTCTCTGGAGCGCTGGGCTTCCGAAGTGCTCGTCTGCGTGGCTCGGGCCTTCAACCAGCTCGTGCTGCGCACGCCGCCGGGCGCCGCCCAGCTGCTCGCCTCGTCGATCGACCGCGCCGCCCTCGACGGCGTGCTCGGATGCATCGCAGGCGACGACACGGTGCTTGTCGTCCTCGAATCCGACACTGCGGCCGAAGAGCTGCGCATGCACCTGCTT
>CACYEE010000155.1 GCA_902773415.1 uncultured Actinomyces sp. | reverse complement strand
GGCCACTGTCGTGAGCGTCCGGGTGAACTCGTCGAAGTCGGGCGCGATGCCCGAAGCGCCGTTTGCAAGAAGGATGACGGTATCGTTGGTCGACATGCAGCCGTCCGAATCGATGCGGTTGAAGCTGAGGTCCATCGCGGCCTCAAGCGCCTTGCGCGCCTGGACCGGGTCAAGCGAGGCGTCGGTCGTGAGCACGACGAGCATCGTGGCGAGTTCGGGGGCGAGCATTCCCGCGCCTTTCGCCATGCCGCCGACCGTGTACCCTGAGCTGCTGGCCGCCGACGCGGTCTTGGGGCGGGTATCGGTCGTCATGATCGCTTCGGCTGCTTCGGGGCCGGCGTTGCCGGAGAGGTTTTCGGTGGTCAGGGCGACGCCGGCGAGAATCGCGCGCATGTCGAGCCGCTGCCCGATAAGGCCCGTGGAGCAGACGGCGACATCGCCGGGCGCAAGGCCGAGCCCTTTGGCCACGGCATGGGCCGTCTTGACCGCATCGGCGTAACCGCCTTCTCCCGTGCAGGCGTTGGCGCCGCCCGAGTTGAGAATGACGGCGTGAAGCCGGCCGTCCGAGACGGCCTGGCGCGTCCAGGCGACCGGAGCGGCGAAGACGCGGTTCGACGTGGTCGCTGCCGCTGCCGCGTACTCGGGGCCGTCATTGACGACGAGGGCCATGTCTTTCTTTCCGTTCGGCTTCAGGCCCGCGGCAACGCCGGCTGCGCGGAAGCCCTTCGCTGAGGTGACGCTCATGGCGCGACTCCGATCGTGGTCAGGCCCGTGGCTTCGGGGAGGCCAAGGGCAAGGTTCAGGGATTGGATGGCGGCACCGGCGGTGCCCTTGACGAGGTTGTCGATGGCGCAGATGGCGGTAATCCGTTCGCCGTCGCGGTCGAGCCCGGCCCACACGAGCGCGCTGTTCGCCCCGGCGACCGTTGCGGTGGCGGGAGGCGTCGCGGCGAGGCGGACGAAGGGCTCTGCGGCATAGGAACTCTCGTAGGCCTGCGCAACCTCCGCCTCCGTGACTCCCGGGGCGGCGGGAATGGAGACGGCTGCGAGGATGCCGCGGCTCATCGGAACGAGAATCGGGGTGAAGGAAAGCGTACGTGTGGCGCCGCCTGCGGCGCGAAGGTTCTGCGCGATTTCGGGGATGTGCCGGTGCGTGCCGCCGACGGCGTAGGGCGCGGCGGAGCCGAAGGCCTCCGCGGCCATCAGGTGCGGCTTCATGCCCTTGCCGGCTCCCGAGTAGCCGACGGCGAGGGCGGCGACGATTCCCTTGTCCGCTTCGCATGCGGCAATCCCGGCCGCAACGGCGGGCTGCGCGGCGAAAGTGACGGCGGAGGCGTTGCAGCCGGGGGCTGCGATTCGGCGCGCTCCGGCGAGGATTTCGCGTTGGCTCGGACCGTCGGCACGAATCAGTTCCGGCATGCCGTACGCCCACGGCTCGGCCGGTTCGGTCCCGTAGAAGGCACGCCAGTCCTCACCGTCGACGAGGCGATGGTCGGCCCCGAGGTCGACAACGACGGCCTCGGGGTTGATGTCGAGGATTGCGGCCGTGACGTCGGCGGAGGCTCCGTGGGGCAGGCCGAGGACGGCGATGTCGGCCTCGGCGAGGATTTCGGGTTCCGTGGGCGAAAGTTCCATGTGGGCGTATTCGCGCAGGTGGGGCTGGTGTTCGCCGAGAAGTCCGGTAGAGCTGCCAGCGCACAGCGCCGTCGGTTCGAGTTCGGGATGGGCCGCAAGCAGGCGCAGCACCTCGCCGCCTGCGTACCCGGTGGCTCCCGCCACCGCAACAGAGAATGACATATGCATAACTATACATACATATGAATGATTCTACGGTGTTTGGCTGTGCGTGCTGCCTCACGCCCCGCAAAGCGGACAGCCGGAAACCGGCTCCGACCACCCGCCGCGCTAGACCCTCGTATTCTCCATGACCTCGATTGCCTCCCAGAACCGCGCATAGTCCTTCAGCGCGTCCTGAATCGGCACAAGAAGGCCTTCCTCCGCACGCGAAGCAATCCGCTTCGACAGGTCTTCCGAAAGCCTCCCCCGCAAGCGTGCCCCGCCCCTGTTCACCAGCAAAGCCGACACCGCCCACAGCACGAGGCATAGGACAATGCCGCACACGAGAAGCAACGACGGCAACGGGAAGGCTCCCACCATGAACGGCTCGGGGAGGCGAATCTTCAGCCAGTCCACCGCGTGCAGCAGCACCAGCCACACGAGGCCGACGATTGTCGCGAGAGTGCCAAGCCACTGGAGAAGATTCACGACAATCCACCACGCCGGCTTCGAGGTCTGCCCAAGATCGGCCGTCGCAATCATCGCGTCGCACTCGTCAAGAAGCGTCTGCGCGTTCGCGTTCGCGTCGTCAAGCACCGTACGTCGCCACCTCAACGGAAGCGAATCGGAAGCATCCTGCACGTAACGGCGCACCTCCCCCACGGCGGCGGTCCGAACCGTCTTCGAAGCGGCAAGCGAGGATGCGCCAATCGCCTTCGTCGAGCCGTCCTTGCCCGCCTTCGCCTTCGGAACGCCAAGGTGCAGCCGTTCAAGCGGATCGGGCATGCGCGCGAACCAGCGCAAAAGCGGTACGCCTGTTGCCCTGCGTCCGCGGCGCACATACGAGGCCTCCGCCGCATCGACAACGATGTCCCCTCCCGCAGCCTTCGCCACATGGCGCGCCACCGAAGCGAAACCGGGAAGTTTCGCGCCCGTCGGCCTGCGACCGCCCGCCGACACGACAACCTGCTCGAACGCCTGGCCCTGGGTGCGAATATCGGCGGCAAGCCTCTGGGCCGCCGCCTTCTTCTTCGAGGCAAGCTCGTCCAGGCGCCCACGCAGCTCCTCGATGCCCTCGCCCGTCGCCGCCGACACCGGATACACCTCGGTGCGGATTCCGTCGGCCGCGACAAGAGCCGTCACGTCGTCAACCATCGAGGCGAGGTCCGCGCGATCGACCCGGTCGATCTGGTTCAACACGACAATCATCACCGAGCCGTGCTCCGTCAGACGCTGAAGATAATCCTCGTGGACAACGGCATCGGCATACTTTTGCGGGTCGAGAACCCACACGAGCGCATCGGCCTTCGAAATCATGCGGGCCGCCTTCGCCCGGTTCGCCGCCTCCGTCGAATCGATATCAGGAAGATCGACGGCGATAAGGTTTGCCGGCATCGCCGTGCTCACATGGCGATGCTTGACCCCAAGCCAGTCGAGAAGCGCCCCGGAATCGCGCGATGACACCGCGAAAGGATCCGACGTCGTCGGGCGGGTCGCCGCCACGCGCGCCACGTTCTCCCCCACCAGCGCGTTGAGAAGCGAGGACTTGCCCGAACCCGTCGCGCCGGCAAACACCGCAACGGTCGTCTCCGCGTCGCCCTCCAGACGCGCCCGCGAACGCTCAAGCAGCTCCCTGCCCTTGGGATCGGGCCCATCGAGGTATTTCCGGGACAGTTCGAGCGCCGTCTCCAAGGATTCGACAGCCTTCGCAAGCTTCGTTGTCATCGCGCCACCTCCCGTGACTTCGCAAAAGCCGCCGCGGCGAAAGCGCCCGCCACGCGATCCCGCGTTCCTTCGACGCTGTCGAGAGTCGCGAGCACCTTCTTGAACGGCTCGCGATCCGCTTCAAGGAAACGCGAGGAATGCTCGGTGAAGGAATCGCGGGCCTTCTTTGCCATGCGGCGAACCGCGTCGTCGCCGAATACGGCCTCGAGCACCCGCTCGGCAAGAACCGCCGTGCCGCCCGCAACCGCCACCTCGCCGCCCGTAAGCCCCGACGTCGAAGCGAAAATCACGATCATGAGGGCCGCTCCCAGCGCGTTGACCGACCAGGAAAGCACCCGGGCCGTCATGCGCCGCGAGTGTCCCTCGCTTCCAACCATTTCGAGCAGTTCGCGCTGCCAGGCGCGAACCACGGCCGCGCCGGCCTTGACGCGCTCCTCATGGCTGCGAACGCCCAGCATCGCCGCGCTGCGCATGGAATCGGCGCCCGGGCGCGTCTCCCAGCTCGCCTCCACGGCTGCGATGGCCTCTTCGGCCTGGGCGACAAGAAGCTGAAGCAGCGTATCCTCGATCGCTTCCTCGACCTGTTCGAATTCGCGTTCGCGCTGTTTGCCCCTGACCGCGCCGACGATTCGGTCGCGAAGGGAGGACACCCCGGACTCCAGGCGCTTCATCCATTCCCCGGTACCCACAAGCTCCTGCCAGCGTTCGAGCACTTCGCCGCGCAGGAGCGTTCCGTCGGCCAGACCGTCGCAAATGCTGCGTTCGGCGAGGCCGAAAGCGGTGTCGAGGTCCTTGGCGAGAAGCCGGCGAATCTCGACCTGTTCCTCCAGGCCCGCCATGACCTTCGGCTTCGAGGCGAGAAGCCGATCGACGGCGCCCGCAAGCGTCTGCCGGGCGACGGAGGCACGGGCCCCCGCGTCGTGCGCAATGCCCCGCAGCCAGCTCCGAATCGGCTCGGCCTGGCGTTCGGGCACGAAGCCGTCATCGTCGAGCCCTTCGGAAACAACGAAGAGCGGAGCGGTGCCCAGGCCCTCCTTCGCCAGGCGCTTGGCAAGATCGTGGCGCACCTGGGCGGCATCGCCCATCGGCACGCGATCGAGGACAATCGCAACGACGATGTTCCGCGAGGCCGCTTCCTCGAGCAGCACCCACGGTATCGCGTCGGCGTAGCGCGCGGCCGTCGTGAGGAAAACCCACAGGTCGGCAGCCGACAGCAGCTGGGAGGCGAGCCGGCGGTTCTCCTCGACCACCGAATCGATGTCGGGCGAATCGAGCAGGGCGAGACCTTCCGGGACCGCCTTGGATGCGGCGAGCTCGAGTTCCGCATGCGACGATTCGCCGTCGGGCTTGCCGGTAACCCGCGCAAGGCCGGGAAGGACGCGGGTATCGGAGAACCAGTGCGCGTCGGCCGGGTTGTGGATGAGCAGGGGCCGGCGTGTCGTCGGGCGGATTGCCGAGGCCCGCGCGAGCTTTTCGCGCAGAATCGAGTTGACGAGGGTCGATTTGCCGGAACCCGTCGAGCCGCCGACGACAGCGAGCAGGGGCGCGTCAAGGGAGGCGTAGCGCGGCAGGATGTAGTCCTCGAGCTGGCGGACGATGTCGTCGCGTACTTCCCCGGCGGTCTTCGTCCGGTCGGTGGGAAGCAGGAATTGGGCTTCGGCAAGCGTCTTTCCGAGATCGGCAAGGGCTGCGGGAAGGTCTTCGACGGTTGCCATCAGTCGTCCTCGCTTCGCGCTGCCGCGATTGTCGGGTGCAGGTCCTCGGCGGGGGGCATCCAAACGGAAGGGTCTGCGGCAACCTGCTCGCCCGAACGGATGTCCTTGACCTGGGGGCCGTCGTCGGTGGCGAACCAGACATAGGGGATTCCGCGGCGGTCGGCGTACCGAATCTGCTTTCCGAACTTGGCCGAGTTCGGGGAAACATCTGTGGGAATTCCCCTGCGCCGCAGCGTCGTCGCGGTCCGTTCGGCGGCCTGGCGCTCCTCCTCGTTGTTGACGGCGACAAGCACCGCGGAGGGGACCTTGCGGCTGGGCTGGACGAGGCCGGAGCCGAGGACGCGCGAGAGCAGGCGCGAGACGCCAATCGAAAGTCCGACGCCGGGATAGGTGCGCTTGCCGTCGGAGGCGAGGGAATCGTAGCGGCCGCCGGAGCAGACCGAGCCGAGGTCCTCGTGGCCGACAAGCGTCGATTCGTAGACGGAACCCGTATAGTAGTCGAGGCCGCGCGCGATCTTGAGGTCGGCGACGACGGAACCGTCGACGAGGTCGTTGGCTCCTTCGACGAGGCGGACGAGTTCGTCCAGGCCTTCGTCGAGGAGCGCGGAACGGGCGCCAAGGGCGAGGACGGCATCGGCAACGGAGGCGTCGGTGCCGGCGATTTCGGCAAGGGCGAGGGCCCTGGCGGCCTGTTCCTCGCTGGCGCCGACGTTTTCGGCGAGCATTGCGGCCACTGCCTGCGGCCCGACCTTGTCGAGCTTGTCGACGATCCTCAGCGTTTCTTCCACGTTGCCGATGCCGATGGCCTCGTAGAAGCCCTGGGCGACCTTCCGGTTCGAGGCGCGCACGACGACGCGGGGAATCGGGAGCTTCGACAGGGCGTCGGCCATGACGAGGGGAATCTCGATTTCGTGGTGGAAGGCGAGGTTTTCGGAGCCGACGACGTCGACGTCGGCCTGGACGAATTCGCGGTAGCGGCCTGTCTGGGGCCGTTCGCCGCGCCAGACCTTCTGGATCTGGTAGCGCTTGAAGGGAAAGTCGAGCCTGCCCTGGTTTTCGAGGACGTAGCGGGCAAGCGGAACGGTGAGATCGAAGTGGAGCCCGAATTCGGCATCCTTGGCCTCGGTTGCCTGCAAGCGGTTGAGGACGTAGACCTCCTTGGAGGTTTCGCCTTTTGAAAGAAGGTGCTCAAGCGGTTCGACGGCCCGCGTTTCGATGCCCGAGAACCCGTGAAGTTCAAAAGTGTTCCGCAGCACGTCGAGCACGTGCTGCTCGACGATTCTTCCTTCGGGCAGGTATTCGGGGAACCCGGACAGCGGCGCAATCTTCATGCCGTTCCTTCCTCGCGCTGTTTCGTATTCGGGCGTGCGCTTCGGATGCCCGATGCGCGCACTGGTACTTATGCTAATACCAAAGAGGGCGCATGCAGTCCAGGGCAACCGGATTCGATGCGAAATTCCCGCCGATTTCCGGTGCGGCGGACGCCTGGCGCCGAGGTTCCGGTCACGCTCCCCAGATCGCCTGGCGCACATGCTCGTTGTTCTCGAGTTCAAAGCCGATGGTCGACGCCGCGCCATGACCCGGGAAGAAGGCGGTGCCGGGAGCGATAACCTGGGCAATCGTCCGCAGCGATTCCATCATTTCGCGCACGTCGCCGCCGGGCAGGTCGGTTCGGCCGACCGAGCCGGCGAAAAGAAGGTCTCCGGACAGGAGATGCTGGCCAGGGGCGGCACCCTTGGGAAGGGCCGGAGCTTCGCGGTCATCGGCCAGTTCGCCGCCGAAAAGGTAGACGGTCGTGCCTTCGGTGTGGCCAGGAGCGGGAAGGGCGCGGATTGCGACGCCGGGCACGAGCCGGGCTCCGCCTCCGACGAGCAACAGCGGCGGGAGGGCTTCGACCTTGGCCGGGCGCTTCCAGTCGTGGCCGGATTCGGCGATGAACGGGTCGGCCATGAAGCCGGTGTGCGCGGCGGGATCGTCCATCCGGTACAGGTCGCGTTCGGCGACGTACACGGTCGTCCTCTCCCCCGCCACTTCGGCGGCGTCCCAGCAGTGGTCGGCGTGGGCGTGGGTGAGCAGGACGGCGCCGAGTTCGAGGCCTCGTGCGGCAAGAGCCTCGCCGACCCACCGGGCGCTTCCGGCTCCCGGATCGACAACGACGGCCTTTCGCTGCGTTTCGTCGGCGAGAATGTAGCAGTTGGCCCTGAGCGCGGTGTCCGAATACTGAAGGAAAATCATGGCCCTACCCTAGCCCACGTCGGGGCGGAATCCGGCTAGTCGAGCACGGCGACCGTCTCGAAGTGGTGGGTGTTGGGGAACATGTCGACGCAGTCGAGCGCGCGGACCGTACGCCCGGCAGCCACCATTGCGGCGACGTCGCGGGCCATCGCGGCCGGGTCGCAGGAGACGAGGACGATGCGGCGGGCACGCGAGCCGGCAAGGGCCGCGGCCGCGGGTTTTCCCAGGCCGGAGCGCGGCGGGTCGGCGACAATGACGTCGTAGGGATCTTCGGCCGCGCGCGCCACGAAGCGTTCGTCGATGCCGACGGTCCTGGCAATGGCCGTCGGGAAGTCGCGGAGGTTTGCCCGGGCGTCTTCGACGCCCTGGCGCGAGCCTTCGAAACTTTCGACCATGCCCGTTGGCCCCGCGGCCTGGGCGAGGGGCTGGGTAAGCAGGCCGGCGCCGGAGTACAGCTCGAGCACGGCGTCGCCTGGCGCGACGTCGGCGGCGGCGCTGACGAGGCGAACGAGTTCGGCGGCGCCTTCTCGGTGGACCTGCCAGAATCCCGAAGCGCGCACGCGGTAGGCGTAGAGCGTGCCGTCGACGACGACGTCCTCGCGCACGAACGGCCTCGTGGCGATGCCGGGCGCCCAATACGCCGCGCCGCCGACAACGACGACGGGATCCGAGCCGGAGGGGGCGACCGCCTTGACGCGGGTGCCGGGGCGCGCCTGCGCGCTCCATGCGCCAGAGAAAAGCTCGAGTTCTTCGAGTTCGGGCACGGCCAGGGGCATCGTGTCGAGGGCGACCGTGTCGGAGGTTCCTTCGCGGTGCATCGCGAGCCGTCCGGCGTCGTCGACGACGGTTTCGATGCGGGTGCGCGTGCCCCAGCCGCCGGTTGCGGCGTCGGCTTCGAAGGCACGCACGCGCGGCTCGATGCCCGCGGCGGCGAGGGCGCGGGAAAGTGCGGGGCCGCCTATCCGGCGTATCGTCGAGGCGAGGACGCGGGTTTTCCATTCGGACTGCCAGCCGAAGGCGACGTGCCCGAGGTCGGCGCCTCCGGCTCCAAGGGGGCCGCCTGCGGGCCAGGGATGGCACACCCGGTGTTCGGACGCGGCGTCGAGGACTTCGACGACATCGCCTCGCAGGAGCTTCGAGCGTTCGGCGGTGATTTCGACGGCGACCTTTTCGCCGGGCAGTCCGAATCGGGCGAAGACGGCGCGGCCGTCGGGGGCGCGTCCCACGCAGGCTCCGCCGTGTGCGATGTCGGCCAGTTCCGTTTCGATGCGCATGTGGTTCCTTAGTTCGGTAGGTGGGCAAGCGTATGGCCGGAGTCGTCGTCGCGAAGGCGGTAGGGAACCTCCGCGAGCACGACGCCGGGTTCGAGCCGCAGTTCGGTGACGATCCTCGGCGACGAGTGCCGGATGAAGAACCTTTGGCCGATGGAGGTCGAGATGACCCTGGGGATGAAGACGATGACGATATCGGCAGGATGGAGGGCCCGCAGGGAGCGGACGTAGGTGGCGACCTGGCTTGTCGAGGCGACGCGGGGAGTGCCGAGGACGGTCAGCGAGACGGGCAGCGCGGCCGCTTTCCAGTCCTGGCGCAAACGGCGCGTCATTTTCGGGTCGTAGTCGATGGTGATGGCCGTCAGGGAGGACAGGCGTGTGGCCCGCGCATAGGTGACGGCGCGAAGCACGGCGGCGTCGAGGTTCCCGGAGACGACGATCACTCCGTGGACGCGCGTCGGCAGTTTCCTGCCTGCGGTGAGGTCGTCGACGGCAAGCGACTTTCCGACCTTGACGCGGCCGCGCCGGAAGAACAGGAGAAGGCCTGCGGGCACGAGAAGGGCTGCGGTTCCGGCGAGCGCCCACAGGACGTTCGTGTAGGCGACGGCAAGGAGGACGGCGGTGTCGCCGACGGCTGCGGCTCTGAATCCCCACTTTGCGGTCCGTGCGCGGGTCCGGGTTTCGCGGTCCGTCGATTCGCGAAGGATCGAGGAAGCCCGGAATCTCATGGCGAGCGCCGTGATTGCCGAAATGACGAAGACGACGAAGATGAAGACCATTGCGCCCGCCTGGCTTGTCGTGAGGACGGAGGCGAGAACGGATGCGAGGAGGGAGACGACCGCGACGATGGCGACGC
>CACYEE010000154.1 GCA_902773415.1 uncultured Actinomyces sp. | reverse complement strand
GGGGATTCCGTGGACGACGACCTCGTTGACCGAGACGCAGATGTGTCCCGGATAGCCGTAGTATCCGAGGAAGTTCGAGCGGGCGCCTGCCGCTTCGAGCACGCTCGCGGCGATGGCATCGGCCTGGGCTGTCGTCATTCCCGGCTCGACCTCGCCTCTCAATGCCTCGTGGATATCGTTGACCACGAGAGCGGCGTCCCGGATCTTTCTCATCTGTTCGAGGTTCTTGTATTCGATTGCGCCCATGCGTCTCCCTCGTTCCGTATCAAAGGGGTCTGACCCCATTGATACGCTTTAGCCGAGCTTCCTGGCAAGCGCCGCGTCGATCCGGGCGGCAACCTCCTCGACCGTTCCCAGGCCGTCGACCCTCAGGAGGAGGCCGCGTTCGGCGTACACCTCGACAAGCGGCTCGGTTTCGGCATGGTAGACGTCGATACGATGCGAAATGACCTCGGCGGTGTCGTCGGCCCTGCCCTGGACCTTCGCCCGTTCGAGAAGCCGGCCGACGACCTCCTCGTCGGGCACGACGAGTTCGACCACGGCATCGAGCGCCCATGCTCTCCTCGCAAGCATCTGGTCCAGAGCCTCGACCTGGCCGAGATTTCGCGGATAGCCGTCGAGGAGGAAGCCGTCGGCGACATCCTCCTCGTCGAGACGTTCTTCGACCATTCGGTTCGTGACCTCGTCGGGCACAAGCCGGCCCCTGTTCGAGTAGGAGGCGGCAAGCCGCCCAAGCTCGTCGTTGGCCTTCGCATGGACACGGAACAGGTCTCCCGTGGACACCTGCGGAATGTCGAGGCGTTCGCAGAGGCCTTCGGCCTGGGTTCCCTTGCCGGCTCCAGGCGGGCCGACCATCATCAGTCGAGCAGTCATCGGATTCCTTCCTGTCGTCATGGGCGGCGCGCAGGCTTCGCCATGCGGGAGCCGGCGTGCCGAAGGGCACCCCGCTACCGCATGCAAGCCCCGTCCGTTGTCGCGGATTGCATCATCGGATTCCGCTCTCCAAGCCTATGGCGCAAGCGTCGCCGACGCAACGCATGCGCTTCGCGCGAGACGTGGCGCTTCCGGCTCGTCGTCTCGCCTGAGGCGAAGACCGGCCTGCGGGCTGCCGCATGCGGGCCGTCTCGTCAGGGCTCACCCGGCTCCGACCTCCGCAGACGGCTCGGGGCTGTCCCACAATGGCGCCTAAAGCCGACCGTGACGGCAATCGGCGCATTGTTCCGATCGCCGCGCTGTCCCTTTGTGCAGCCGAGAGCGCCGGGACGGGATTTCGGGACGGCAACGAGCGGAAGGTCCGCGCAGGCCTGCTCGCGCGAGACCGGAGCGGGGACGCCGCACGAAGAAGGGAAACGACCGGCCACGGCCCCCAATCCGCCACGGCAAGCGCCGCAAAGGGGGATCGTCTCCCCATCCGACACCGGCCCGTCCCCTTTGCCTCACCCGGCGGCGGATGGCCCTGATGAGACGGCTCCGCCTCCCGAAGGCACGGGAGCGAGGATGGCCCGCACCGTTGCGGGTGCGGGCCATCGCAATGCCTGAATCGGCGTCAGCTGAGGAAACCCTCGTAGTGGCGCTGCTGGAGCTGGGCGTCGATGTCCTTGACGGTCTGGAGGCCGACGCCGACGAGAATCATGATCGACGTGCCGCCGAAGCCGCCGCCCATCACGCCCATCTTCGCGAAGGTGATCGACGGGACAAGAGCCACGATGGCGAGGTAGACCGAACCGACCCACGTGAGGCGGTTGGCGACGTAGGCGAGGTATTCGGCCGTCGGCCTGCCGGCCCGGATGCCGGGAATGAATCCGCCGTAGCGCTTCATGTTGTCGGCAACCTCTTCGGTGTTGAACGTGATCGAGGTGTAGAAGAAGGCGAAGGCGACGATGAGCAGGCCATACATCACGAAGTAGGGCCAGTTCTGCGAGGAGAACCAGCGGTTGATGAACTGTACCCACCCAGAGGAAGGATCGCCGAACTGCGCAATCATCTGGGGAAGCATGAGGATCGAGGAAGCGAAGATGACGGGAATGACGTTCGCCATGTTGATTTTGATCGGCAGGTAGGTCGTCGAGCCGCCATAGGTGCGCCGCCCGACGACGCGCTTGGCGTACTGGACAGGAATGCGACGCTGGGACTGCTCGACAAAGACGACGACGAAGGTGATTGCGAGGAAGAGGACGAACACGAAAATCGCCGCGGGCCAGCCGCCCGAGGACTTGACGACCTGATGCAGCATCGACGGGAAGCTCGCGCAGATGCCGGTGAAGATGAGAATCGACATGCCGTTGCCGATTCCGCGATCGGTGACGAGTTCGGCAAGCCACATGACGAGGCCGGTGCCGGCCGTCATCGTGAGGATGGCAAGGGCGATCTTCCATGCGCTCGCGTCCGGAATCGGATCGACCGAGCACTGCTGGAACAGGTTCGTGTTCGCCACCGAAACGACGACGGCGCTTTGGAGGAGACCGAGGCCGATCGTGAGATAGCGCGTGTACTCCGTCAGCTTTGCGGTGCCCGACTGGCCTTCCTTGTGGAGCTCCTCGAAACGCGGAATGACGACGCGCAGGAGCTGGACGATAATCGAGGCCGTAATGTAGGGCATGATGCCGAGCGAGAATACCGACAGCTGGAGCATGCCGCCACCCGAGAACAGGTTCATCATCGACAGGAAGTCGCCCGATCCCATGTCGCTCATGCACTGCTGGACGTTCGCCATCGACACGAACGGGGCAGGAACGAACGTTCCGAGGCGATAGATCGCCATGATGAACATCGTGAACAGAAGTTTGCGCCTCAGATCAGGGGTGCGAAACGCGGCACCGAGAGCCTTGATCAAGATTCCTCCAGTCCTTCACGCGGCCGAAGCCGCTGTGCGCCAAAGCGCAGCTGCCTACCGTCGGGTACCGTTGCCTGCACGACCGCCCCCTCGGGCACTGGCGAAGCATGCCCTTGCCGGCGCTCCGTCCTTGTCCCCTCTGGCATGCTCGCGCAAGGGCGCACTGAACCCACCCGACCTACTATACCCACCTGTTCACCTATACGCGAAATCCTTTCCTGTGGACGCGAGCACATCGCGGTTCCGCCCCTCCTGTCCCGTCGATGCGCGTCCCGGCGATGCGGACGGATTCGCCACCGGGAATCCCGAATCGCGCTTTCCTGACGAATCCGCACAAACCCGCTCGGCCTCCCACACGCGACCAGCCTGTCCCGTACACGACGAGGCGCCCCGCCGGTCCAGCGGAACCGGCGGGGCGCCTCCGAATGCTCGTCGGCTCTTGCCGTCAGGCCTCCTCGCGCTTGGCGAGCGAACCGCCGGCAGCCTCGACCTTCTCCTTCGCGGAGGCGGACCAGGCGTCGACCTCAAGCTCGAACTTGCCCGAAAGCTCGCCGTTGCCGAGAACCTTGACAAGCCGCTTCGCGCGAACCGCGCCAGCGGCCACAAGCTCATCCACGCCGACCTTGCCGCCCTCGGGGAAGAGCGCGTCAAGATCGCCGACGTTGACGACCTGGTACTCGGTGCGGAACGGGTTCTTGAAGCCGCGCAGCTTCGGCAGGCGCATGTGGAGCGGCATCTGGCCACCCTCGAATCCGGCGGGAACCTGGTAGCGGGCCTTCGTGCCCTTCGTGCCGCGACCCGCGGTCTTGCCCTTCGAGCCTTCGCCGCGGCCGACACGGGTCTTGGCCTTCTTCGCGCCGGGAGCCGGGCGAAGGTCGTGAACCTTGAGAACCGGCGATTCCTCGCGGACCTTCGGAGCCTTCTCCGACGGGGTCTTCGCGGCACGCTTGTTCAGCACGACCTCTTCGATCTTCTCATCGGCCATCAGTCTTCGACCTCCTCAACCTTCACGAGGTGGCGCACGGCGCGCACCGCGCCGACAACCTCGGGGCGATCCTCGCGCACCACGGACTGGCCGATACGGCGCAGACCGAGAGTGCGCATGGTGTCCTTCTGGCGCTGGGTTCCTCCGACGAGGCCCTTGACCTGGGTAATCTTCAGCTTTGCCATCATGCACCAACTCCAGCTGCGGCAGCCTCGTTCTCGGCCTTGGCGGCTTCCGCTTCCTTCTCGGCCCTGGCCTTGGCCTCTGCTTCGGCACGGGCACGAAGCATGAACTCCGGGGCGACGCGCTCAAGCGGGAGACCGCGGCGAGCGGCCACCGCCTCGGGCTCCTCGAGGCTCTTGAGCGCGGCAACCGTGGCATGCACGATGTTGATGGCGTTCGACGAGCCGAGCGACTTGGACAGAACATCGTGGATGCCGGCGCACTCCATGATGGCGCGAACGGGACCGCCGGCGATAACGCCGGTACCGGGAGAGGCCGGACGCAGCAGCACGACGCCTGCGGCATCCTCGCCCTGGACAAGGTGCGGAATGGTCGAGCCAAGACGAGGAACCCTGAAGAAGTTCTTCTTCGCTTCCTCGGTGGCCTTCGCGATAGCGGCCGGGACTTCCTTCGCCTTGCCGTAGCCGACGCCCACGGTGCCGTTGCCGTCGCCCACCACGACAAGCGCGGTAAAGGACATGCGACGACCGCCCTTGACGGTCTTGGCGACGCGGTTGATCGTCACGAGCTTCTCGATGTACGGGCTTTCCTCGCGAGCGTTGCGGCGCTCGCGGCGGTCGCCACGGCGACCTTCTCCACGCCGGCCGCGCGATTCGCGACGATCGCCAGCGGCATTCTCTTCGGGAGCCTTGGCGGCTTCCTGCTGCTCAGCAGCCATAGTTGAACCTCTGCTCTCTTTCGCGATTCTCACAGGGAAAGACCGGCTTCGCGGGCGCCTTCGGCAACCGCGGCCACCCGGCCGTGATACTTGTTGCCGCCACGGTCGAAGACGACCGCGGTGACGCCGGCAGCCTTCGCGCGCTCGGCGACAAGCTCGCCGACCTTGCGGGACTTCTCGACCTTCGTGCCGGTCTCCAAGCGGAGCGCGGCTTCCAGGGTCGACGCGGAAGCGAGCGTCTTGCCGACGGTATCGTCGACGACCTGGACGAACATGTGCCGGTTCGAGCGGGTGACGACGAGCCTGGGACGCTCGGGCGTGCCGTGGACCTTCTTGCGAAGACGGAAGTGGCGGCGCCTGCGGGCAACAGCCTTGTTCTTGGAGATCTTCTCGGTAACAGCCATCACTTGCCTGCCTTTCCGGCCTTGCGGCGCACATGCTCGTTGGCGTAGCGGACGCCCTTGCCCTTGTACGGCTCGGGCTTGCGGAGCTTGCGGATGTTGGCCGCAACCTCGCCGACCTGCTGCTTGTCGATGCCGGTCACGGAGAAGTGGGTCTGGTCCTTGACCTCGAAGGCGATGCCTTCGGGCGCGGCGACGGCAATGGTGTGCGAGTAGCCGAGAGAGAACTCGAGATCCTTGCCCTTGGCCACGACGCGGTAGCCGGTGCCGACGATCTCCATGTCCTTCCTGTAGCCCTCGGTCACGCCGATGACCATGTTGTCGATAAGGGTGCGGGTCAGGCCGTGGAGGGACCGGGCGACGCGATCGTCGTTCGGGCGCTCGACCAGCACCTCGGCGCCTTCGATGCGGGCCGTGATCGGCTCGGCAATCGTGTGCTCAAGGGTTCCCTTGGGGCCCTTGACCGTGACGTCCTGGCCGTTGATGGCGACATCGACGCCGGAGGGGATGTTCACGGGCTTCTTGCCAATACGCGACATGTTCTCTCCTCCTCCTTACCAGACGTAGGCGAGGACTTCCCCGCCGACTCCACGGTCCTTGGCCTCGCGGTCGGTCAGCAGGCCGGAGGACGTGG
>CACYEE010000153.1 GCA_902773415.1 uncultured Actinomyces sp. | reverse complement strand
TTGGGTGATGCGAGGGAATGAGAAAACCCGCGATGTCTCGCGGGTTTTCTCTGGTGGCTCCGACCGGCGTCGATCCGGTGACCTTTCGATTTTCAGTCGAACGCTCTACCAACTGAGCTACAGAGCCTGGCAATCAAAAGCCCGGTGCCTGCAATACCAGAGACCGGGCAGTGATCGCGACCCCGACGGGACTTGAACCCGCGACCTCCGCCGTGACAGGGCGGCGCGCTAACCAACTGCGCTACGGGGCCTTGTTTTAGACCTAAGGCTAAGGTCTGCACCCCCAACCGGGTTCGAACCGGTGTTGCCGGCGTGAAAGGCCAGTGTCCTAGACCACTAGACGATGGGGGCCTGCGGATTTCTCCGGGTCGTTCCGTTGCGGGAACGAATAAAACTATAGGCGCGAAAACGCCCCCGACGCAAATCCGTAAGATGTGTACTGGCTCACCACCCTGTTCCCACGGGCGGTCCGTATCGCCTAGCCTTGGAACCATGACATACGCATGGATGACTGCCGCCGCCCGATTTTCCCCGGTCCCGCGCGCTTTCCCCTCCGCCCTGCCCGCCGACGGCGAAGCGCCCGACCCGACCGACGCCCCGACCGACGCCGCCGAAATCGCGGCCGACGCCGTCGATGCCACCGTGGATCTGCTCCAGCTTGTTCTCGGTGCCGCAATCGGCTTCACGCTTGGCGTCATCGCCATGCTTCTCGTCCAGGCGTTCGTCCGCCACCTTCTGCGCAGAACCGCGGTCGTGCTCAACGCCCTGCGCCCGACCGCCCGTCCTCTCCGGCTGGCCCTCGGCGCCGTCGGCGCCTGGCTGGGAATGTCCTATATGCTGCGCTCCGCCCGTCCCGACTGGTACGGCACGGCGTGGCACGCCACGATCATCGTCGAAATCCTTGCGCTTACCTGGTTCGCTTCCGCTCTTGTCGGCGGTGCGGAAGGAGCCATCCTTGAATCCCTTCGCCAGGCGGGCCAGTCGCGCTACCGCAAGGTCCAGACCCAGATGCAGATCCTCCAGCGCGTCATTTCCGTCGCCATCTGGCTTTTCGGTTTCGCCGCAGTGCTTCTCACCTTTCCTTCGGCGCGCACCGTCGGAGCCTCGCTCCTCGCATCGGCCGGCGTCGTCTCCGTCATTGCCGGCATTGCGGCCCAAAGCACTTTCGGCAATGTCTTTGCCGGTCTTCAGCTGGCCTTTTCCGATTCGATTCGCGTCGGCGACGTCATCAACTGGGAAGGAACCCGCTGCAATGTCGAGGAAATCACGCTCACCTACGTGGTGCTGCGCGTGTGGGACGGCCGTCGCCTCATCGTGCCTTCCTCGAAAATGACCACCCAGACCTTCGAGAACTGGACCCGCCGCTCTTCCGAACTCCTTGACCACGTCGATTTTCGCCTTGACTGGTCCGCGCCGATTCCCGAAATCCGCGCCGAGCTCGCGAAACTTCTCGCCGCGACCGACCTGTGGGACGGCCGCGTCGGCGTGCTCCAGGTGCGCGATACCGACGGCGAAACCATCCAGGTGTCCGCGCTTGTCTCCGCGCGCAATTCCTCCACCATGACCGACCTGCGCAACTACATCCGCGAAGAGATGGTCGTGTGGCTTCAGCGCGAATACCCCGACGCCCTGCCGCACACCCGCTATTTCAACTACAACTGGGAGGAGCCCGGGCGCCCTGGCGGGCGTTCGGCCGCAGCGTCGAGGGGCGACGCGAGGCGTGCGAGGGGCGGCGGCGAGGCGAGCGCCGCGAGTGCGGGTGTCCCGGCGGAGGGCGGCGGCGCGAGGGCTTCCGGCCTGCTTGCCGTCGACGGGGCCGAGGCTGGCCTCGCGGATCCCAATGCGCCCGCCCGCGTGCCCATTGCCGAACGCTTCGTCGAGAACGCGCACATGGCCGGGGCTGCGACCGTCGGCCATGCGTCCTCGGTGTTTTCCGGGTCGATCGAGGCCGAGGCGCGAGCCCGCGAATTTGAATCGGCGGGCGCAGCGGCCGCTGCCGAACGGGAGGAGGCCGCGCGGCGCAAGCGCGAGACGCGCAAGGCCGCAGAGGTCGAGGCGGATGGCGAGCATTCCGGGCGCGAGGGCGCGCGCGGCGAACGCAGGGAGCACGGCGCTGCGGGCCTGGCCGGCAAGGACGGCAGGCGGTAGCCGTGGGGCAGGCGGCGCTTTCCGTCTGGGCGCTTGTCGCGATTCTCGGCGTCGGATTCGCGATGGCGAAGGCCGGCGTGGCCGCGTCCGGGAGCGAGAAGGCGCTGACCCGCGTCGCCTTCCATGCGGCAATTCCCGCTTTGGTGTTCCGCACCGTCGCGGCGGCGAACCCTGCGGAGATTTTCGACGCCGGGGCTGCCGCCCACGTTCTCGTTGCGGCCGCGACGGCGCTCACTTTCGGCCTCGTGGCCCGGCGGGCCTTCGCGATGCGCGGCGCGGAGCTGACGGTGGGCGTGCTGACCGCCTGCCATGCGAACGCCGGCAACATCGGTTTTGGCTTTCTCGTTGCGATTGCGGGGGATGCGACGGCGGCCGCGCCGATTCTCCTGTTGCAGCTGTGCGTGATCACGCCGGTCGCTTTCGCCGTTCTGGACCGGCAGACGGGCCGTTCCGCCCGCAACTGGGCGCTGACTTTCCTTGCGGCCTTCACCCGGCCGCTCGTGCTCGCCGTCGTCGCCGGCATTGTCGTGGCCGAGGCCGGGCGGGGCGTTCCGGCCGTCGTCGAAGCCCCCGTCGCCATGCTCGCGGATGCCGCCCTGCCCGTGATCGTGCTCGCGATGGGCATTTCCTTCGCTTCGTCCCGGTTTCCGGTGTCGAACCGGGAGAACGCCGCGCTGTATTTTTCGGTGTTCGTCCGGTGTTTTCTCGGGCCGGCCTGTTGTGCGATGCGTGGCGTCGGCGGGGCGCCGCTCCTGGCTGCCGTGGTGGCCGGGGCCGTGCCGAGTGCGAACAACACGTACGTGTATGCCGCCGAGTGCGGGTGCGCGGAGCGGTTTGCGCGCAACGCCGTGTTCTTGTCGACGCTGGTGTCGATGGGAGTGGTGATTGCGATTCCGGCGATTCTCGGGGCGGGGTAGGGTCGGGCATGCCGGTTTGGAGCGTCCGGGGGTGGAGGATTGGCCGGTTTGGAGCAAAACCGCGTTGCGGGCTTTCGCCCGGCG
>CACYEE010000152.1 GCA_902773415.1 uncultured Actinomyces sp. | reverse complement strand
GACTCCGAGCTGCCAGACGCATTCGTGAAGAAGCAGGGGGACGGCTTTCCGCCCGTCCACAGATGGGAGAAGTCCCATCCCGAAGAGGCGCGACGGTGGTCCGTGGTGCGTTCGTCCGTACTGCGGCGGGCCGACGAACTCGGCATCCGACAGGACGTTCTTCTCAAGCCCATCCGCCAGAAGCAGCTTGCCTGGGAGGGCTGGACCGCTCCGACGGACATTCCCGCTCTCCTTGCCAAGCTCGGTGCGCGCCCGTGGCAGGTCGAGAATGCCGCGCCCCACATCGTCGCCGCAGCGCAGCGTGCGAACATCTAGCCATGCGAGGCTCGCAGCGCACCGGTTGCAAGGCGGGACACCGCCCCTCGGCACCCGCTGGCACGTTTCAGCTCCTGAGAGCGCGAAGCCCGGAAGTCTCCTCGTTGTCCTTCGCCGCCCCGGCGGTCGGCCGCGCCGCAATCCGCCCGATCGCATCCGCGATATCCGACGAGAGCATGTTCTCCGCACCGAGAATCGAATCGCGGGTTGCGGTGCCGAGGAAACGCTTCGAGATTCCCACGCATTCGACAGGGAGAACCGCCCCGGCCCCCGCGAGTCCCAGGACAACCTCGGATCCTACTCCCCCGTCGACAAGACCGTCCTCGACAATCGCCACGCCGTCGAACCCCGCCAGATAGGCGACAAGATCGTCGCTGACGGGAAGAACCCATTTCGGGTCGAGGACCGTCACTGCCGCACGGGATTCGGCTTCTCCTGCGGCCTTCATCGCCTCGCGCACGAAAGAGCCGACGGCGACAACCGCCACACGCGGCAAGCCGACGGCGCTCGAACCGTCGGAAGGGGCATGGACAACGTCGCAGAAACCAAGCTCCTTGACGGGTTCGATATCCTCCGGCAACGCTCCCTTCGGGTAGCGGATGAGCGTCGGGCCGTCCTTCGTCGCGATCGCTTCGCGGAAGAGGGCGCGCAGCCTCGCCCCGTCTCTCGGCGCGCCGACTTTCAGGCCGGGAATCATCGCGCCGAGCGACAGGTCCCACATGCCGTTGTGGGAGGGCCCGTCGGAGCCGGTGACCCCGGAACGGTCAAGCATGACGGTGACGGGCGCGCGATGAAGGGCGACGTCCATGAGAAGCTGGTCGAATCCCCGGTTGAGGAAGGTCGCGTAGAGGGCCAGCACCGGATGGTAGCCCTGATGGGCGAGCCCGGCGGCCATCGTGACCGCATGCTGTTCCGCAATGCCGACGTCGATGACCCGCTTCGGAAACTCCTTCTTCATCGGTCCGAGCCCGACCGGTTCGAGCATCGCTGCCGTGATTCCTACGAGCGACTTGTCCTTTCTGGCCGCTTCACGCATTTCTTCGGCAAAGACGGAGGTCCATCCGAAACGTTCGTGAACGATGGGCAGGCCGGTTTCGGGATGGATCTGGCCGATGGCGTGGAAATGATCGGCCTTGTTGAGTTCGGCCGGCTCGTATCCGCGGCCTTTTTCGGTAATCGCGTGGACGACGATCGGCCCGCCGTATGCCTTCGCGAGAGTGAAGGCCTCGATGAGGTCCCCGATGCGGTGGCCGTCAACCGGGCCGATGTATTTCATTCCGAGATAATCGAAGACTCCTGCATCGATGAGCATGTCCTTGATGGACTTCTTGAAGGAATGGAGCACTCCGTAGGCGACCTTGCCGCCCATGCCCGCCTCGTACGAACGCCTTTTCGTCCAGTCGAGGAGGTTTTCGTAGTTCTTGTTGACACGCAGCTCGTCCAGGCGCCTCACCGGTTCGAGACGGCGCACGATGCCTCCGACGGTGGGCGCGTAGGAACGGCCGTTGTCGTTGAGGACAATGACGATGGGCCGTTCCGAGTCCTGGGCGATGTTGTTGAGGGCTTCCCAGGCCATGCCGCCGGTCATGGCGCCGTCGCCGATGACTGCGACGACGCGCCTGTCCGTGTTTCCGTCCATCTGGAATCCGCGCGCAATGCCGTCGGCCCACGAAAGGGCCGTTGTCGCATGAGAGTTCTCGACAACGTCATGCGGGGATTCCGACCGTGCAGGGTATCCCGAAAGTCCGCCTTCCTGGCGGAGACTGGAGAAATCGTGGCGACCGGTAAGGATCTTGTGGACGTAGCTCTGATGCCCGGTGTCGAAAACGAGGATATCCGACGGAGAATCGAAGACGCGGTGCAGGGCGATGGTGAGTTCGACGACCCCGAGATTCGGACCAAGATGCCCGCCCGTCCGCGAAACGTTCTCCACAAGGAAGCCGCGAATCTCCGCAGCGAGTTCTTCGAGCTCCGCCGGCCTCATCCCCTTGAGGTCGTCCGGACCGGCAATCCCATCAATCAATGGCATGGCACGATACTACCGTTCTGCCTGCGCCTCGTACGCAACGTCGCCGTGCGCCGCGCCACCCGTTTGGGGACAGGTCAGGAGGCAAGCTGGCGCAGCACGTACTGGAGAATCCCGCCGTGGCGGTAGTAGTCGGCCTCGCCAGGCGTGTCGATGCGCACGACGGCATCGAACTCGATGCTCGAACCGTCGGCCTTCGCGGCAATCACATGCACCGTTTCCGGGGCCGCTCCTCCCTCGTCGAGCTTGTCGATGCCGGTGATGGAGAAGGTTTCCGTACCGTCAAGCCCAAGCGAATCGGCATTCTCCCCCTCGGGATACTCGATGGGCAGCACGCCCATGCCGATGAGGTTGGAGCGGTGGATCCGCTCGAAGGATTCGACGAGCACCGCCCGCACTCCCAGCAGCGCCGTGCCCTTGGCGGCCCAGTCGCGCGAGGAACCCGAACCGTATTCCTTGCCGCCGAGGACGACGAGCGGCACGCCGGCTTCGCGGTAGGCCATCGCCGCGTCGTAGACGGCCTGGGTTTCGCCGGTCAGGAAGTTCTTCGTGTAGCCGCCCTCGA
The DNA here is from genome assembly GCA_902773415.1 of uncultured Actinomyces sp. Classification (GTDB taxonomy): domain Bacteria; phylum Actinomycetota; class Actinomycetes; order Actinomycetales; family Actinomycetaceae; genus RUG11864. Next base: position 5,350 of record CACYEE010000152.1, on the reverse strand, counting down.
CGCCGTCGAGAAGCCGGTTGCGGATGCGGATATTGGCGAAGGTGCCGCGCATCATGACTTCGTGGTTTCCGCGGCGAGAACCGTAGGAGTTGAAGTCCTTGCGCGCCACGCCACGGGCCTTGAGGTAGATGCCGGCCGGCGAATTTTCCGGAATCGCTCCTGCGGGGGAAATGTGATCCGTCGTCGTCGAATCGCCGAGACTGATGAGGCAGCGAGCGCCCTCGACGTCGGCCACGGGAGCGGGCTCCATCGTCAGGCCCTCGAAGAAGGGGGCCTTGCGCACGTAGGTCGAGTCCTCCTGCCAGGCGAACAGTTCGCCTTCGGGGACCTGAAGCGAACGCCAGCGCTCGTCGCCCTCGAAGACGTCGGCGTAGACGGACTGGAACATGTCTCGGGAAACGGATTCGTCGATGGTCCTCTGCACGAGTTCGGGCGAAGGCCAGATGTCCTTGAGGTAGACGTCCTTTCCGTCGGCATCCTGGCCGAGCGGCTGCGCCTCGAAGTCGAAGTCCATCGTGCCGGCCAGAGCGTAGGCGATAACGAGCGGCGGGGAAGCGAGGTAGTTCATCTTGACGTCGGGCGAGATGCGGCCTTCAAAGTTGCGGTTGCCGGAAAGCACCGAGACGACGGCGAGGTCGCCTTCTTCGATGGCCTCGTGGACTTCGGCGGGCAGCGGGCCGGAATTGCCGATGCAGGTGGCGCAGCCGTAGCCGACGGTGTGGAAGCCGAGCTGCTGGAGATAGGGGGAGAGCCCGGCCGCCTCGTAGTAGCCGGAGACGACCTTCGAGCCGGGAGCCAGGGAGGTCTTGACCCACGGCTTGGCTTTGAGTCCCTTGGCGACGGCGGCCTTGGCGAGCAGGCCCGCAGCCATCATGACCGAAGGGTTGGAGGTGTTCGTGCACGAAGTGATGGAGGCGATTGCGACGTCGCCGTCGCGCAGGCCCGTCTCTTCGCCGTTCGCGGCGGTCATGGGAACCTCGCGGATTCCCTCGGGCGAGTAGGCGGGCAGCGTCCGTTCAAAAGCCTCCTTGGCTTCGGACAGGAGGATGCGGTCTTGGGGGCGTTTGGGGCCCGCAATTGACGGCACGACGGTGGCAAGGTCGAGCTCAAGATACTCCGAGTAGGCGGGTTCGGCGGCCGGGTCAAGCCACAGGCCCTGGGCCTTGGCGTAGGCTTCGACGAGGGCGATCCGCTCCTCGGGGCGGCCGGTCAGGCGCAGGTAGTCGAGCGTGACCTCGTCGATCGGGAAGATCGCGGCGGTCGAGCCGTATTCGGGGCTCATGTTGCCGATGGTGGCGCGGTTGGCCAGCGGCACCGAGGCGACGCCTTCGCCGTAGAACTCGACGAACTTGCCGACCACGCCATGCTTGCGGAGCATGTCGACGATGGCGAGGACGACGTCGGTGGCGGTGACGCCCGCAGGGATTTCGCCCGTCAGCCTGAAGCCGACGACGCGCGGAATGAGCATGGACACGCTCTGGCCGAGCATCGCGGCCTCGGCTTCGATGCCGCCCACTCCCCAGCCGAGCACGCCCAGGCCGTTGACCATCGTCGTATGCGAATCGGTGCCGACGCACGAGTCGGGATAGACGACGCCGTCGCGCTCCATTGCGACGCGGGCAAGGCATTCGATGTTGACCTGGTGGACGATGCCGGTGCCCGGCGGGACGACGCGGAAATTGTCGAAGGCACCCTGGCCCCAGCGCAGGAAGCGGTAACGCTCGCCGTTGCGCTCGTATTCGATGTCCATGTTTCGCCCGAGGGCCGCGCCCGAGCCGAAGAGGTCGATCTGGACCGAGTGGTCGATGACCATTTCGGCCGGATTGAACGGATTGATCTTCTCGGGGTCTCCCCCGAGCTCGGCGACGGCTTCGCGCATCGTGGCAAGGTCGACGACGCAGGGCACGCCGGTGAAGTCCTGCATGATGACGCGCGAGGGCGTGAACTGGATTTCCGTGCTCGGCTCGGCCTGCGGATCCCAGGAGCCGAGGGCTTCGATCTGCTCGCGCGTGACGTTCGCGCCGTCCTCGGTGCGCAGAAGGTTTTCGGCCAGAACCTTCAGGCAGTACGGGAGCCTGGCGGCGCCAGGCACCGCGTCGACGGCGAAATACCGGTACGTTCGGCCGCCGACCTCCAGTTCGGCCAGCGCCTTGAAGCTGTCGAGGCTCATGAATCGCTTCCCTTTCCCGGCGCCCGAACGCGCCGACCCGTTCCTGTCTCGGCCTCAAGATAACATGTTTGCCCTTGCGGCCGCGCCCTCGTCCGCCGCCCTCGTCGGCCACCCTGCCCGCGCGCGGCCCCCGCGAGGCCGGCACGGGCAACGATATGGCCGCATGCGCATGAAGTTGCCCAGTGTGCGCACAGCGCCGGGCAAAAGGCATACAATTGGAGCGCGAAGAAATGCTTACACACGGCGCGCTGCGCCGTCTCCATAAGGAGCACCACATGTCCGAGACGACAGACAACGCCCAGAACGCCCACGACACGCGCCACCTCGTCGATGGAGCGCAGATCATTCCCCAGACCGACCGGGCGGTCGAGCCCGATGCGGCCACCGCCGCGCAAACGCCGACGGCCAACGAGGAAGTCCGCGGCCCCGACGCCAGCGAAGCGGATGCCGTTCCTCCCGCCGAGGAAACCGGTTCCGCCGCCGACGCCGGCGAGAAGCAGTCCGAAACCGCATCCCCCGCCGCAGAAGCGGAAGAGTCCGAGGCTGCCCCCGAACGGAAGGACGAGGCCGACCGGCCCTCGCCCGCCGCCGCGAAGCCACGTCCGATTCCCCGCCCGCGCCCCTCGACCTGGAATGCTCCCGTGGCGCCGAAACCGATCGACAGCGACGCCGTCAGGCGCGCCGCCGCATGGGGCCGCGTCGACGACGAGGGCAATGTCTACCTCCGCTCCGCGGACGGCGAACGCATCGTCGGCCAGTACGCGGCCGGAGGCTCGCGCGATGACGCCATCGCGCTGTTCGCCCGGCGCTATGTCGAACTCGCTGCCGAAGTCTCCTTCCTCGAATCGCGAGTCGAGAACGTCTCTCCCTCCGAAGCGGAAAAGTCCCTGCAATCCCTCGACGGGAAGCTGCGCGAACCCAATGTGATCGGAGACGTCGAATCCCTGCGGTCCCAGGTTGCGGCCATCAAGACCCGCGTCGCCGAAAGACGCGAGGAAATCCAGGAGCGTCGGCGCGCTGCCAAGGAAGAAGCGCTCGCGGTTCGGACCGGGCTTGTCGAGAAAGCCGAGGCCATCGCGGCTCGCGACCCCAAGAGGATCCACTGGAACGATTCAAGGAAAGAATTCGACCAGATTTTCCAGGACTGGCAGACCGCGCAACGCACGGGCGCACGCATCGACCGGCCGACCGAGGAAGCGCTGTGGAAGCGATTCTCCCGTGCGCGTTCCGCCTTCGACCGCATGCGCCGTACGCATTTCAGCGAGCTTGAAGCCCAGCGCGCCGTCGTCACGGCCGAGAAGAACCGGCTCATCAAGGAAGCCGAAGCGATCCAGGATTCCACCGACTGGGGCCAGACCGCTGCCGCTTTCCGTTCCCTCATGGACCAGTGGCGCAAGGCCGGACGCACATCGCGGCGCGAAGACGACAAGCTTTGGAGCCGTTTCCACGCCGCGCAGCAGAAGTTCTTCGACGCACGGTCCCGGCATTTCTCTGCGCGCGACCAGGAGCAGGCCGAAAACCTCAAGCTCAAGCTCGAACTCGTTGCCGAGGCCGAGAGGCTTGTTCCGGTTGAGGACATCGAGACGGCAAAGGAGACCCTGCGCGGGATTCAGGACCGCTGGGAGGAAATCGGAATGGTTCCCCGGGCAGAGCTCTCCCGAACCGAAGGCCGCCTGCGAAAGGTCGAAGACGCGATCAGGGAAGCCGAAAGGGAACACTGGATCGCTACCGATCCTCAGGTGAAGAGGCGTTCGGACGGCATGGCCACGCAGCTTCAGCGACTCATTGCCGAACTCGACACGCAGATTGCGGAAGCCGAATCCGCCGGCGATCACGAGAAGGTCGCCGAGCTCAAGAAGGATCGCGAGGCCCGCCAGACTTGGCTCGATCAAGTGAGCCAGGACCTTTAATCCACAGGTTTCGTCCGTCTCGAGGCGCCGCACGCCCGTGGTTATCCACAGGGCTGGCGGCGCCTCCGGCATATGGTGTAAGACTGAAGCATGGAACCTACTCCCCGCCACCTCACCACGACCGAGCAGATCCTGATTCGGGACGGCATCCTCGTCGAATACGCTCCGGGCTACACCCTCGAAGCGGACTATGCGCGAATCGAAAGCCTGCGGGGCGCCGCAATCCGCCAGCTCACCCGCAGACGATACACCGCCGTCACGAGAACCGCACTCTGGATTCATACGGGGCGGCATCTCGAAGCCGAGCCTGTTCAGCTCACGCTCTCCCATCCGAACACGGCGGCGCCCTACAACGTGTCACGCAGACGCATCCATTCAAGCCATCTCGCCGAAATCGGAGGCATGCGCGTCACGATTCCCGCAACGACATGCGTCGATTTCCTGCTTCTTGAAAAGGCCGACATTGCACGCGAAGCGATCGAGATTCTTCTCGAAGCGGGCAAGGTCACGCCTGTCGACATCGAAGCGCAGCTCATCGAGCAGCGGGCCCGCAACGGTTCGCGACGCGCACGAGGTACATGGCGGGCCATGTGCCTCGAAGGCTAGCCTGCCGCCTGCGGGAAAGACATGACGGATTCGAGCCTTCCGCCTAGTTCACCCGACGTTCGTGCGCCTTCTTCGAGCCCGTCACACGGTAGGCGTCGTAGACCCCGTCGACCTTGCGCAGCTCCCGGAGAATCTGATCGAGATGGTCGAGATCGGCCATCTCGAAGGTGAAGGACCCCCTCGCTACCTTTTCATGATTCGCGTCGGCCGTGACGGAAATCACGTTGACGCCGTTGTCGTGCAGCACCCGCGACATGTCCGAAAGTAGGCCCTTGCGGTCAAGACCCTCGACCTGGACCTGGACAAGATAGACAGCGCCCGAACCCGAGGACCATGCGACATCCATGAAACGTTCCGGCTCGCGCCTGAGAGAGGACACGTTCGGGCAGTCCGCGCGATGCACCGACAATCCATTGCCGCGGGTAATGAAGCCGATGATCTCGTCAGGAGGAACCGGCGTGCAGCATTTTGCAAGCTTGACAAGCATTTCGGAAGCGTCCATCGACCGGACGCTGACGGCGCTCTCCCCTGGCGCGCCGCGCCTATGCCGGATCCGCGCCGGAGTCACCGCCTCCGCAAGAGTCTCCTCCACACCCGGCTCGCCTCCCTGAGAGGCAATCAGTGCGCGCACAACCGATTCGGCGGAAATGCCGCCCTCGCCGAT
>CACYEE010000151.1 GCA_902773415.1 uncultured Actinomyces sp. | reverse complement strand
GTCGCGTAGGTCGAGAACTTGTACCCGCGCGTGTACTCGAACTTCTCCACCGCCTTCATCAGCCCGGTGTTGCCCTCCTGGATGAGGTCGAGGAACGAGAGGCCACGGTTCATGTACTTCTTGACGATGGAGATCACCAGGCGCAGGTTCGCCTCGACCATCTCCGTGCGCGCCTTCTGGCCTTCCAGAAGCGCGGTGCGCATGCGCTCGAATTCGCGGAGGAACTCCTCCGGCGGCATCAGGAACGACGACTCCAGCTCGGCCTTCCGGGCGCGCGCCGACGCGAGCGCGGCATCGTCGCGCTTCGTGCGCCGGGCCTTGCCCTCGAGCTCGGAGACCGTCTTGCAGGCCTGCCGGTAGACGCGGTAGTAGCGCTCGTCGGCCTCGTTGGCCACCGCCTCGATGGTCTTCTGCTTGAAGTGGAGGCAGAGCGGGGAGTTCTCGTCGAGGATGATGGGGGGCGGGGCCGCCGTCAGGGGGCCCTCGACGGGCGCCTCCTCGTCGCGGGGCTCCTCCACCAGCGTGCGGAACTCCTCGCGCAGCTTCTGCACGGCGGCGTCCGCGCGGCGGAACGACTCCTTCGACTTCGACATGGCCGCGGCCGCCGCACGGGCCGCCTTCTCCAGACGGGCGTGCAGGTCGAGCAGCGCGTCGCGCATCCGCGGGATCCGCGCCATGTACACGTCGCGGCTGTCCATGAGCTTGTCCGTCACGACGCGGTCGAAGCGCTCCGTGCCGGCCTCGAGGCGCTCCAGCACGTCCGCGAAGAGCAGCGGCGCGAAGCCGAACCGGTTGAAGAGCGTGCGGACGCTTCTCTCCGACTCCTCGATGCGCTTGCAAATCTCGATTTCCTGCTCCTTCGTGAGCAGGTTCACCTGGCCCATCTGGTGCAGGTACATCCGCACCGGGTCGTCGAAGAAGTCGAGCTTCGCGGCGCGCGTGCCGGCGGTGCCGGCCTCGTTCTCGCTGAGGAACTTCTCTACCTCGGACGCCTCGATGACCGGGATGTCCATGTTCTTGAGGATCGACAGGAAGTACTCGACATCCGTGTCCTTAACGATGCTCTCGGGAAGAATCTCGTGAATGTCGTCGAAGGTGAGGTACCCCTGCGCCTCGGAAAGCTTGACGAGCTCGTGGATCTTGTCGTTGCGCTCCTGGCGGCGCTCGCGCGCGGCGGCCTGGTCGAGATCCGTCGGGGAAACGCCGGCGTCGAGGCCCGACTGCGTGGCGTCGATGCCGATCGAGCTGTCGAAGTCGGGATCGGGGGGCAGCGTGTCGGTGAACTCCTCCCCCTCGCTCCCGAACGAGGCGTCGCCCAGCCCGTCGTCCTCGCCGCCCTCTTCGTCAAAGCCGCCCTGGGAGAGTTCGTCGTCCCCCGTCAGGGCAATGGACTCCATGGGGGCCTCGACGCCATCGGCGCCGCCCTCCGCCATCTCGTCGGGCGAAGGCTCGCCAAGATCCGAAATGCCGCCGGACGCCTTGTCCTCCGGCGTCTCCTCGGGCATCGGGGGCGGGGAATCGACGGAATCCCGGTCGTCGATGAAATCATCGATGGACGGTTCCTTTTTCCGGGAATCCGCTTCCTTCCCTTTGGAAGGCGCGGGCTTTGGGGCCGGCTTCGCCGCAGACTTCGGACTTGCCGGCACCGGCTTCTGCGGAGACGCGGGCTTGGACCCGGACTTCTGCGCAGGCTTCGGCGCTGGGGCCGGTTGCTTCGCCGGCGCGGCGGTTTTCGGCGCGGGCTTCGAACTTGCCGCGGGCTTCGGCGCAGGGGCCGATTGCTTCGCCGGCGCGGCGGTTTTCGGCGCGGGCTTCGAACTTGCCGCGGGCTTCGGCGCAGGGACCGATTGCTTCGCGGACATGGGGGTTTTCGGCGCAGGCTTCGCTGCCGACGCTGCCTTCGGCGCTGACTTCGGCGCGGATGCCGGCTTCTGGGCAGAAACGGTCTTCTGCACGGTCTTCTGCACGGTCTTCTGGACGGAGACGGACGTAGGCGCAGGAGCCGGTTTCGCCGAAGGCTTCGGCGCGGATGCCGGTTTCGGCGTTGCCTTTTGCACAGCGGCCGGCTGCTTCGCGGGCGCAGCGGTTTTCGGCGCCGACTTCGTCGCGGGCTTTGGACTTCGGACTTCGGATATCGAACTTCCCGACGCGGATTTGGCCGCGGGGGGTGCGCTACCTTTCGAGCTACTCTTTGTGCTTGCCATGTGATTTCCTTGGAATATTGATGATGCAGACAGGGTTTGTTTTTGCTAAGCAGAGGACTTCAGACTTCAGACTTCGGACTCCCGACTTCGTGCTTCGGACCTCGGACTTTGGACATTGGACTTCCCGGCGCGGGCTTGGCCGCAGTCGGTTCCCGGTCCCCTACTTCTTGTCCGGAAGCTCCCCGCGGCAAAGCCAGTAGGCCACGTTCTTCACGCCCCCGATGTTGTCCGTCGCCTTCATGGC
>CACYEE010000150.1 GCA_902773415.1 uncultured Actinomyces sp. | reverse complement strand
TAGTGCGACGGGTGGACGTCTCGGACCTCCATGCCGGCGCGGTCGCGCGAGAGGCCGCCGGGGCCGAGGGCCGACAGGCGGCGCTTGTGGGTCAGGCCCGACAGCGGGTTGTTCTGGTCCATGAACTGCGACAGCTGGGAGGTTCCGAAGAATTCCTTGATCGCGGCGACGATCGGACGGATGTTGATGAGCGTCGAGGGGGTGATCTGGTCCGCCTCGGTCGAGGCCATCCGTTCGCGGACCATGCGGTCCAGTCGCGCGAGGCCGGTGCGGACCTGGTTTTGGATCAGTTCGCCGACTGCGCGGATGCGGCGGTTGCCGAAGTGGTCGATGTCGTCGGTGAGCACGGCGACCTCGCTGCCGCTTTCGACGTCGCACCGGACCTTCTCCTGGCCGGCGTGGAGGGCAAGGAGGTAGCGCAGCGTCGCCGTGATGTCGGAGGCCGAAAGGTGGCGTTCGCCGGAATCGGCGGCCAGGCCGAGCTTCTTGTTGATCTTGTAGCGGCCTACCTTCGCGGTATCGTAGCGCTTCTCGTTGAAGTAGAAGTTGTGAAGGAGCGCACGGCCTCCTTCGGCCGTCGCCGGATCGGAGGGGCGGAGCTTGCGGTAGATGTCGGCAAGCGCCTCTTCCTGGGTGACGATGTCGTCTTTCTCAAGCGCCTCGAGGAGAATCGGGAAGTCGGCGAAGGCCTCGGCAATCTCGCCCTTGGACATGCCCAAGGCCTTGAGGAACACGGTGACGGACTGCTTGCGCTTGCGGTCGATTCGCACGCCGACGGCATCGCGCTTGTCGATCTCGAACTCGAGCCAGGCTCCGCGCGAGGGGATGATCTTTGCCGAGAAGATGTCCTTGTCGGAGGTCTTGTCGGGCGTACGCTCGAAGTAGACGCCCGGGGAGCGGACGAGCTGGGAGACGACGACACGTTCGGAGCCGTTGACGATGAAGGTTCCGCGTTCGGTCATCAGGGGGAAGTCGCCGATGAACGTCGTCTGGCTCTTGATTTCGCCCGTGTCGCGGTTCTCGAAGTCCGCGGTGACGTACAGCGGAGCGGCGTACGTGAGGTCGCGGTCGCGGCATTCCGCGATCGTGTACTTCGGCTCCTCGAAATTCGGGCTGTGGATCGACAGCCCGAGGGACTGCGTGCTGTTTTCGATTGGGGAGATTTCGTCGAAGATCTCTTCGAGGCCGGACTTTTCTCCCGGGTGGGCCTCCTTCCACTTGTCCGAACCGACGAGCCATGCGAAGCTCTCGAGCTGTAGGCCGAGAAGGTCGGGGACCTGCAAGGGTTCGTTGAGTTTGGCGAAGGAGATGCGGTCCGTGACCGGCTTTCCATTGCGAGCGTCAAGCGAGTATGTGCGCGTAGCAGCCAAAGGGGTTCCTTCCCACACGACGGTAAGGGTGACCATTACCCCGCCCCTGCCGCGTCGCCGCCGGCTCGCGTCCGCGTGGCGAAAACCGCCGTCCGAAGTGACCGCAAGCACTGAACGATGCTTCAATGGGCATAGTAATGCAAAGCTCCACACTACTCGCCTTGCAGGCAAGATGCCCGAAAAGTCACGTGTTAGGACGGTCACGCCTATGCAGCGTCCATCACACAACTCTCTCATGCTTGCGGAGCTTTCGCAAGCATCAAGCCATGCCGAGTCGCACGCAGCATGGGACCGTCCATAAGGGCGCGGCCACCGCGGGGCGTCGCATCGGGGACCGCGTTCGGTCGCTTCGCCCCCTCTCGCAGCTTCCTTGCTCCGGTCTCGCGCGAGCAGGCTCGCGCCGACCTTCCGCTCGTCGCCGTCCCCAATCCGGGCTCTTCGTCAGCTTGTGCGGGTTAGTTTCGGTTGGGGAGTGCGGGTTGGCGGGTGGCGGTTTTGAGTTTGATGGTGTTGAACAGGTTGGCGAGTGAGGTCCTGTCGGGTTTGTTGGCATGTGGGTTGGTTGTCCCGTGCGGGGGCGGGTCGGGAGAGGGGGATGGTGTCGTGGGAATGCGACGGGGGTTTACCGTTTACCGGGGAGTGGCGGAGCGAGGCGGTCTCGGTGGTTGTCGATGCGGGGGGCGGTCGCACGGGTCGTCCGCGAGCCGGGCGATTGGGGAACGCGGCTTGGGACGCCGGTCAAGACAGGGAAGGCTCGCCGGGAGGCCCGGGGCGACGGACGCCGGAACCTGGGCGAGACCGAGGCCGGGAACCGGCGCCTGGGCCGGGAGAACGAACTGCCGGGCATGGAGCGAGTTCCCGGGCAAAAGACAAAAAGACAAGCGGCCTCGATGCCGCCAGGCATCCCGGACCGCACGGTTCGAGCCCGCGCAGACGGAGAAGAACCGATGCCCGATCGCGCTCATGGCCCGCGTTCTCGGCCTCGCCCGGCACGGGTATTGCGCGTGGCGCAAGCGCGCAGGGGCCTTGTCGGGCC
>CACYEE010000149.1 GCA_902773415.1 uncultured Actinomyces sp. | reverse complement strand
CGCGAAACCGTGTGCTTCTCCGAATACTCGGACATGTCGAGCGTGATGAGCGCGGACTCGTCGCCGAAGAGGAACTCCGCAAGCGCCTTCGCAAGCTCCGTCTTGCCCACGCCCGTCGGGCCGGCAAAGATGAACGAGCCGCCGGGACGGTTCGGGTCCTTCAGGCCCGCGCGCGTGCGGCGAATCGCCTGCGAAAGCGCGGTGACGGCCTCGTTCTGGCCGATGACACGCTTGTGCAGCTCCTCCTCCATGCGCAGCAGCTTCTGCGATTCGGCCTCGGTCAGCTTGAACACGGGGATTCCGGTGGACATCGACAGCACTTCGGTCACCAGATCCTCGTCAACCACGGAGGCGACATCCATGTCGCCGTCCTTCCACGCCTTTTCGCGCCCGGCACGCTCGGCGGAAAGGCGCTGCTCCTCGTCGCGCAGCGACGCGGCCTTCTCGAAGTCCTGCCCATCGATCGCGGCTTCCTTCTGCGAACGCACCGACGCGATCTTCTCGTCGAGCTCGCGCAGCTCGGGCGGCGCCGTCATCTTGCGGATGGCCAGGCGCGCGCCCGCCTCGTCGATGAGATCGATTGCCTTGTCCGGCAGGAACCGGTCGTTGATGTAGCGGTCGGCGAGGGAAGCCGCCGCCTCGATTGCGTCGTCGGTAATCGTCACCCTGTGAAAGGATTCGTACCGGTCGCGCAGGCCTCGCAGGATATCCATCGTCTGTTCGACGGTCGGCTGCTCGACCTGGATCGGCTGGAACCGCCGTTCGAGCGCCGCATCCTTTTCGATGTACTTGCGGTACTCGTCCAGCGTCGTCGCTCCGATGACCTGCAACTCGCCACGCGCCAGCATCGGCTTGAGCAGCGATGCCGCATCCAGCGCACCCTCCGCCGCGCCCGCGCCCACGAGCGTGTGGATCTCGTCGATGAAGAGAATGATGTCCCCGCGGGTGTTGATTTCCTTGAGAATCTTCTTCATGCGTTCCTCGAAGTCGCCGCGGTAGCGCGAGCCGGCGACGAGAGAACCCATGTCGAGGGAGTAGAGCTGCTTGTCTCGCAGGGTTTCGGGGACGTCTCCGGTTCCGATTGCCTGAGCGAGGCCTTCAACGACGGCCGTCTTGCCGACGCCGGGCTCGCCGACAAGCACCGGGTTGTTCTTCGTGCGGCGCGAAAGCACCTGCATGACGCGCTCGGTTTCGGTGTGGCGGCCGATCACCGGGTCGAGCTTGTGCTCGCGGGCAGCCTGGGTCAGGTTGCGGCCGAACTGGTCGAGAATCGTCGAATTGGAGCGGGCGGCACGTTCGGGGCCTCCGCCGCCGACGCCGACCGCTTCCTTGCCCTGATAGCCGGAAATCAGCTGGTTGACCTGGGTGCGCACGCGGTCCATGTCCGCGCCGAGCTTCGTGAGGACCTGCGCGGCGACTCCTTCCGGTTCGCGGGTCAGGCCGAGCAGGAGATGTTCGGTTCCGATGTAGGAATGGCCGAGCTGGAGGCCCTCGCGCATCGCGTATTCGATGACCTTCTTCGCCCGGGGCGTGAAGGGAATGTGGCCCTGGGGCGGCTCCTGGCCTTCGCCGATGACCTCGACCACCTGGGCGCGCACGTCGTCAAGCGCGATGCCGAGGGACTCGAGCGCTTTCGCCGCCACGCCTTCGCCTTCGCGGATGAGGCCGAGGAGAATATGCTCGGTGCCGAGGTAGTTGTGCTTGAGGCTGCGCGCTTCGTCCTGCGCGAGGACGATGACGCGCCGTGCGCGGTCGGTGAACCGTTCGAACATGCGAACTCCCTTGCATTCGTGTGCGCCCGGCAGGCGCCCGGTTTGTCGTTTGGGCCGGCAGGATACAACGGTCCAAGCAAAGCTCCTCCTAGCCTAACGAGCGCCGCGGGCCAGTCCGCTCCCTGTTCGCCAGCGACGTAACAAACGGGGCGCGGATCCGTCAACGAAGCGCAGGTCCGGCAACGGGGCGCGTCCCGGCGGCGGCGAGCACTCCCGCCGCCGGGGCTCGACGTATGCTTGAGGCATGCGAGCAGTCATTCAGCGCGCCCGTCGCGCACGGGTCGGCGTCGACGGCGAAACGGTCGGCGAAATCGGAGAGGGACTGTGCGTCCTCCTTGGCGTCACGCATGACGACGGCGACGCGCAGATCGTGAAGATGGCGCGAAAAATCGCGGAACTGAAGATCCTGCGCAGGACCGGGGCCGACGCCGCGGACGGCGACCGCGCAGGAGCGGCGGAAATCGACGCCCCGGTCCTGCTCGTCTCCCAGTTCACTCTCTATGCGGATGTCCGCAAGGGCCGACGCCCTTCATGGTCCAAGGCCGCACCGGGCAGCGTCGCCGAACCCGTCGTCGACGCCGTCGCCGAACGCCTGCGCACCGCATACGGCCTGAGGGTCGAAACCGGGCGCTTCGGCGCGATGATGGAGGTCGAGCTCGTCAACGACGGTCCCTTCACGATCATCGTCGAAGTCTGAGCCGCGCGGCGGGTGCCCGGGACCCGCGTGTCCGTTCACCAGGAGCCGCGCCCCTGCCCCGCGTCGCCCTTGCCGAAAGGCCAGCGGGGGCGGTTCGTGTTCGGGCCCATGCGTTTGCGTTCCGTGCCGAGATAGTAGGCGGCCGCAAACAGGACGCCCCAGTACGCGAGGCTCTTGACGAATCCGGGCACGAGGAAAATCACGCGGAACAGGGTGCGGTCGACGCCGACAAGCACGCCAAGGGCGAAAACAAGCACCCAGAAAGGCTTTTTCTGGCTCGAATACAGGAAGTCGTCGGCCGGGCGCAGGAGAACGTCCGCGAGCGCCCACACGATCAGCCCGAACAGGGCGAGATGAAAAAGCTGCCGTGCCCATACGATGAGCGTCCAACCGAACATGTCCACTCCTTGCGTCTTTTTCCGCGGCCGCCGCTGCGCGACGCACGCCTGCGATGCCTATTGCACCGCACGACGCCGATGCCGCGCGCCCGGTTTTGCTGTCAGCGTCACCGCGCCCGCCCGCATTCGGGGACGAGGCGGTTTTCATTCGGACGGACGAAAACCGCCCCGTCCCCGATTCGTTCAGACGGCGAGGCCGCGCCCGCCCGGAGCGCCAGGGAGATTCCGCCCGCGCAACTCGGCGCCCGGGCGCACGGCCGGCGATGCCGAGGATTTCCCTTCCGGGTTCACGATTGCGCGCTGGCCCGCGCGATACTCTCCAACCTCGAGCACGGCGTCGCCCGGAACGGCACGGCGCAGCAGCGCAAGCGCGACCGGCCCCTCGTCGACGGACCTCACGGCGCTCGTCACCGTGCCTGCCGCGCGCCCGTTCCACCCGACCTCGCTGCCCGGCTCGGGAAGCTCCCCGTATTCGCCTTCGAGATAGAGCATGGCGAGGCGACGCGGCGGCCGGCCAAGATTCACGATCTTCGCCACCGTCTCCTGTCCCCGGTAGCAGCCCTTGTTCAGATGCACCGCGGTTCGCAGCCAGTCGAGTTCGTGCGGCAGGGCCTTGGCGGAGCCTTCGGTGCGCATGCGGGGCCTCCATGCGGCGACGCGAAGAGCCTCCGCGGCCAGCGAGCCTGCGGGCCCGAGGCCATCCGCGCCAAGGCTCCGTGCGGTTTCGGCGAGGCTGTCGCGCGGCACGGCGGCGACGACGAGGGCCCGGAATCGTGCCGGATGCCGCTCGGGTTCCGGCCCGTAGAGGGTGCCGCCCTCTGCGAGCGCGGGCCAGGGGTCGCGCCAGAGGGGAAGGTCGGGCGCGCCTGCGGGGCTCGTCCCCGAAATGGAGATTCCTCCCGTTTGGGGACGGGCCCCGATCGGGAGGAATCTCCCGTTTGGGGCTCGTCCCCAAACGGGAGATTCGCCAGAGGCGTCGCAGGCGCCAGGCTTCTCGTACGTCGCGATCGCGCCCAGATCCGGGCGCGGCTCGATTTCGACGTCCATCATGAAGCGCATCCTCGCAAGGAAATCGGCAAGCGCCTGGCCGTGGCCTGCGTCGCACAGGAGCCATGCGGATTCGCCGTCGTCCGCGGCGAGCGCCTGGTTTTCGATGTGCCCCCGGGGAGACAGCAGGAGCAGTTCGCGGGTCTGCCCCGGTTCGAGGCATGCCAGGCGCTGGGTGGCAAGCGAATCGAGAAGTTTAAGGCGGTCGGTGCCCGACAGGCGCAGAATCTCGCGGTCGGAAAAATCAGCGAAGGCGGCACCGCGCGCGAGGGCCCGCTCCTCCGCGCCGGGGTTTCCGTAATGGAGGGCGACCCGGATCTCGCACGCACCGGCAATCGCGCCCGCGCCTGGCAGGACCCCGGCCCCTGTGTCGGGGGCGACGCGACCTTCGCCTTCGCGCGAGTCCGATGCAATGCCCACCCCGGTTTGCGCGTCCGCGTCGCACGCCTGCGGCCCGGTGCCGCGCGCCTGTGCGGCACCGGCAATCCCGGCGGAAAAAACCGCCCCCTCAAGCCCGCTCAGCGCGCTCGGACCGCGCGCCGCAAACACGTCGCCGGATCCGCCCGTCGCGCCCGCACTCTCACGCATCGTACTCGCCCGCGCGAGAGAGCCGGCCCGCCATGTATGCCGCCATCTCGTGGCCAAAAGCCGCCATGTCGTAGGCGTAAAACAGATCCGACTCGACAAGCCCCGCCATGATTCGCGCACCCGCCAGCTCCGAAGCCGTCGGGGTGGCCGCAATCGCATCGGCCGCAAGCTGCATCTGCGGACCCTTGATGACACCCGCCCACGTCGCGCCGTGGCCTGCCGGAGCGGCGCTCACCGCTTCGAGAATCGTGGCGCCGTCACGCTGCTCGACGCCCGGCGCGGCCCGCAGGAAGCCCCGCGACTCCGCCCACAGGCATTCCTTCGCAAGCCGGGCGTGCATGCGGCCGCCTGGAATCTCCTTGTCGACGGCGCCCGCCGGCTCCTGCGCGAGCCAGACCTTCGACACGTAACGCAGGTACGGCGCTTCGGCGTCGCCCTCGATCTCGAGCTCGTGAATGTAGCCAGCCGCTTCGATGCCCTCGTATTCGAGGATGCCGGCCCCCAGCCAGGAATCGATGAGCCACGCCATCGGATAGCATTCGGGGGCAACGTTTTCGGGAATCTGGAAAACCATGAGATTCAGCCTAGAGGAAAAGCAGCGCGAGAGTGTAGCCGAGCACGCCGAGGGCGGAATGGGGAACGAGCACGAAGCACACGCCGGCGCGCCCCGAGTTCGCGGCCTGGAGAGCGCCGAGAACCTTGGCCAGGCCCACGGCAACGAGCCCGTATCCGACGGCGAGAATCGCGGCCGAGGCAAGGCCCTCGGCGAGGGTGCCGGTGCCGGCGAGGCGGATGAGCGCGGGCGTGCAGAGCGCTCCGGCGGCGAAGCCCGCGCCTGTTGCGGCCGCGAAACGCACCGGTCCCCGCGTGTAATAGAGGCCGAAGGTCCCCCCGAGAAGCACGATGGCGGCCGTGGCGACCACTTCCCCGCCGCCCGCGCGCAGCGCGACGATCCACATGGATGCGGAAATGGCGATGAGCGCGCCAAGATAGGATTCGGCGACCTGTTCGAGCAGGTGCGCGCGTTCGGCGCACGTCATTTCGCCGACGTATACGACGGGAATGGCGAGCGCGGCAAGGACGGCGAGTTCGCCGATTCCGAAGAACAGGGCGACGACGAGGGACAGCGCGGCCACGATGCCGATGGTCCAGCGCGCCGTGGCGCGGCGCGGCATTCCGAGCAGCTTCGGCCAGCCGCTGATGACGGCGAGGTCGATCGCGCCGACCATGAGGGCAAGCGGGACGAGGGCCGGGTCGAAGGCCTCGAGGCGTTCGCGTGCGGCCGCAGGGCTGGCAGGCACGCCGGTTCCGGGCGGGGTGCCTGGCAGTTCCACGGAAGGGGCGTCGAGAAGGCTTGGCTCGGCGAGAAGGGCGACGGCGACTCCGACGGCGAGCGCGACGGCACCGCCGATGCCGACGGCGACCCGTTCGGTGGCCGTAAGCGGGCGGGGACTTCTGCCTCGGGGCGTGTTCGGGGTGCTCACGTTCCGATTGTTTCACGACGCGGGGTGCATGCGGACTGTTTCGAGCGTATCAATGGGGTCTGACCCCATTGATACGCTCGCGTCGGCGTCGCCCGCTGGCGGCTCAGTCGCCAGTACGGCGACGGCTCACCATGTAGCCGCCCGTGCCGAGCAGCAGCGCCATGACGCCGAGGCTCGTGCCGATTGCGGTGCCGGTCTTGGACAGGCCGGTCACCGGGAGGATCGCCGTGCGAGCCCTCGTGACGGTCGTGCCCGTGCCCGAAGCGGGCCTGACGACGATCGCGCTGCCGTTGCCTGCGCGCACCTGGCCGTTCGATTGCGTCGCGGTGATGCCGAAGGCGTCCCCGGACTGCGGCGTGACGGCCGTGGAGTCGCCGGGCATGGAGTCTCCGGGCGCGACGCCTGCCGGTGTCGGATTCGTGCCGCGATCCGTGCGCGGAACTTCGGTCGGTTCCGTGCTCGAATCGGCACTCGGATCGCCGGCCGGCGACGGAATCGTCTCGTCGCTCATCGTGACCGTCATCGGGCCTTCGCCGGAGCCGACGAGCTTGCCCTCCGCGTCGATCTCGAAGTCGACGAATGCGGCAAGGCAGTAGCCTTCGGGGGCCTCCACCTCGACGAGGCGGTAGGTTCCGGTCGGAAGGCCGTCCATCATGTACGGCAACTCGCTTGAGGTCCATGCGGCGATGGTGGCGCCCTCGGACTGGACTTCGAGCTTCGCTCCGGCAAGCGGCGCGCCGGTTTCGGCATCGACCTTGACGAAGCGGATCGGAGATCTTTCGTCCTTCGGCGTGAGGAGGCGGTTGATGGCCGCGTTCGGTTCCTTCGTGTCCTCCATCTGGGCCTGGACCCCGTCGAAGCCGGTCTCGACCACGGTCCACTCGGAATCGGCGTCGAGGCCCGTGAAGGCGTAGGCGTAGGTGCCGTCTGCCTTGCGGGTCATGTCGCCCTTGCCGAGGGCGAGGGTCTTCTCGGTCTCGCCGTCACGGCGGAGTTCGACGGTCATGGTCGCGCCTTCGGGCCATTCGATTGCGGTGGTCGACTCGAAGGCGAAGTCGAGCCAGGTCTTCGTGAATTCGACGGAGACGGTATCCTTGCCGGGCGACGGCTTGGGCGCAGGCGTCGTCCCGG
>CACYEE010000148.1 GCA_902773415.1 uncultured Actinomyces sp. | reverse complement strand
GCCCCGACTTCATGGGATTGTCGTGCGCGGGTGCCTGACCCCGGTTGGAACCTGTCTTGCAAGGGTCTGAACCGGGACGGGGCGGGATTCGGCACGGTGTTCCGAATCCCGCCCCGTCTGTTTGCGCACAAGGGACAGGCTGGCGCGGCAAAGGGGACAGTCCCCATCGTCGCGACACCAGTCTGTCCCCTTTGCCGTACCCGGCGGCGGGTGCGCCCCGTTGTACGGGGCCGATGCCGGAAGGCGACTACTCGACGTATCCGGCGTCGAGAAGGTTGAGGAGGTACTGGCCGTAGCCGGACTTGACGAGCTTTTCGGCGCGCTCGCGCAGCCCGTCGTCGTCGATGTAGCCCATGCGCCAGGCGACTTCCTCGGGGCAGCCGATCGAGAGGCCCTGTCGGGCCTGGATGGTGCGCACATAGTTGGCGGCGTCGGCCATCGAGTCGAAGGTGCCGGTGTCGAGCCAGGCGGTGCCGCGCGGAAGGATTTCCACGGAGAGCCGTCCGGCTTCGAGGTAGTGGCGGTTGACGTCGGTGATCTCGTATTCGCCGCGCGCCGAAGGGTCGAGGTTCTTCGCAATCTCGACAACGTCGTTGTCGTAGAAGTACAGGCCGGGGACGGCGAAGTTCGACTTGGGCTTTTCGGGCTTCTCTTCGATGGAAACGGCCTTCATGTTCTCGTCGAACTCGACAACGCCGTAGGCGCGCGGGTCGGCGACATGGTAGGCAAAGACGGTGCCGCCGTCGGGGTTGGAGTGGCGGCGCATGCGTGTGCCCATGCCGAGGCCGTAGAAGATATTGTCGCCGAGGACGAGACCGGCGCTTTGGTCGCCGATGTGCTCGGCGCCGATGACGAAGGCCTGCGCCAGACCGTTGGGCTTCTCCTGGACGGCGTAGGACAGGCTGATGCCGTAGGGGGAACCGTCGCCAAGCAGACGCTGGAAGCCGGCCGAATCTTCGGGGGTGGTGATGACAAGGATGTCCTCGATGCCGGCGAGCATGAGCGTGCTCATGGGGTAGTAGATCATCGGCTTGTCGTAGACGGGGGCAAGCTGCTTGGAGATGCCCAAAGTGATGGGATGGAGACGTGTGCCGGAGCCTCCGGCGAGAATGATTCCGCGCATGGCACTAGTTTGGCGCATTTCGCCGAGGCATTCGAGCAGTTTGCGCATCGAAGGGCCAGGAAGCCTTCGATACGCGGCGGGCGTGTCTGCTTGCGGCGGGTGTTGCGGCCGGGTCCGGGCAGGCATGGAGGGGCTGGCGGGTGGCTGTTTGGTGCGGCGTCTCGTCGTGAGGCGTCCCTTCATGCCTGTCGTGCATTGCCATGCGTTTTGACTGCCGGTTCCTGTGCGTTCGTGGGGTGCTCCGGGGGCGACGCGGGGCTCGCGGGGCGTTCCGGGGGCGACGCGGGGGAGGCTTCGGTCCTCCTTGGCGGCTCCGGCATCCTCGTCGGCGTCGGAAGGGGCAATGCGGTGTTCGAGGAGCCGGTTGCCCTTGCGCGGCCTTCGCCGCCCGTGCGGTGTCCGGGCTTGCGACAATGGCCGATGCTGCGGCTCTCGGAGGCGATGCCTGCGGCGTTGCGATTGGGCCGTCGCGGGGTTGGATGCATGTGGGGCTGACAGGCCGCAGGGATGCGGCGACTTTGGTAGCGCAAAACGGACGGTTTTCGCGTGATTTTGTTCCATGTCGCGCTCTTATGCTTCGCCGACGCGGGCGTACCCGCATCCCCGCGTGCGTACGGAGGCGAGGCGCAAGGCCTAGGTTCGGGCAGCCGGGGTGTCGGCGAGCTTGGCGAAGATGGCCTTCTCGGCTTCGGCGCGTTCGGCTCCTTTGCGGTCGACGACGACGAGCGAGCCGCGCGAGAGCTGGATGGCGGCGGCGGTGAGGGCTCGTTCAAGGGTCGTTTCCCGCACGAGAATCCGGTCTCCTTCGGGGAGGGTGGCCCTGGCTGCCCATGCTGCGAAGTTCGAGGCGCGGTGCCGTTCGGTGTCGGCAAGGGTGTCGGGCTGGGCGATCTGGCCGGCCGAGCCGTCGAGCACTCCGTCGGGCAGGGGCGCGCCGGACCATCCGAAGGCGAGCGGGTTCATGTCGACGGCGACGGTTTCGCGTGCGGCGGGCGCTTCGGCGGGCTTGTTCGTAATGGCGACGGCGATGCTGGCGGCATCGCCGTCACGGCCGCCGAGCCGGACGTCGAGGCCGGCAAGCATGGCCCCAAGAGCCCAGAGCACGCTCTTCCAGTGGCAGGGAAGGAGAACGAGGGCCGTGTCGCCGGGTTCGGTCCAGGCTTCGTCGCCGAGGAAGGCGGAGATTTTCGCGAGGTGGTTGGCTGCGACTGTTCCCGAGAGCTCCATGCGGCCTTGCGGGCAGTACCAGGTCAGTGCGGGCCGGGAACCCCGGGCGACGAGCGCGTTGTGGAGCGTGAGGGCGTCTTCCATGAGGCAACTCTATGTGCGGCGGTGGCGCGAGCACAAGGAGGACGGTGCGGGATTCGCCCTGCCGGCTGCGGTGCCGGGCGGGTCCGAAGGCCCCGGCGGCGTTCCATCGTATCTTGTGCCGCGAGGGTGGCGGAGGAAACGGGGCGGTGGCGGCAGCGCATTGCCCACATGGCATTGGAGGGTGAGGTATGGCACAATGTGTGGATGTCAGGGAGAATCGTGCGAGAATTTGCACATTTTGCCATACGGGCCTTTTTTCCTATGATGGTGCGGAGGGGAGTTTTGCCCGTCGTTTGACATTTGGCATTTAAACATTTTGCCTTGACTTTTTATGGATAACACGCATGTAATTTACCTAGTTGTCGTTGAGTGGCTAAGGAGGAAGCCGTGAGGATGCAGGGGAGAGCTGCTCTGAATATCGTGGGGACCGCGACTCAGGAGGAGCTCGATCAGGCACGCGCCCTGATGCAGGGAATCTTCGATCTGGGGTACGCCAAGAAGTTCGAGGGCGAGAAGCATTGGCAGGAGTCCGCACTGTGCGCCCAGACCGACCCTGACATCTTCTTCCCCGAAAAGGGCGGTTCGACTGCGCCTGCTACGAGCATCTGCCAGCAGTGCGAAGTTCGTTCCGAATGCCTGGAGTATGCCATTTCCCATGACATCCGGCATGGCATTTGGGGCGGAATGTCGGATAACGACCGCCGTCGCATCTCCCGCGAGCGCCGTCGCGCCCGTCAGGCGTAGCTGCCGCAGTGCCGGGCCGGGATGTCCTCGCGGTCCTCGTCTCGGAGGCCGGAAGTCCCTGCATCGAGAGAACGCTCGTCTCGCTAGCCTCGCAGACCGAAGCTCCCGTGAAGATTGTCGTCGGAGTTCTTGGAGAGTCGACGGCTCCCGTCGACGCCTTCCTGGCCCGCTTCGATGGTGCCGAGGAGGCCGTGACCGTGGCGCTGGGGGAGCAGCCGACCTTTTTCGCGGCCGTCGATGCCGCGATTGGCGCCGCGCCGCCTTCACAGGCGTCATGGCTGTGGCTTCTGCATGACGATTCGGCCCCGGAGGCGCATGCGCTCCAGGCGCTTCTCGACTGCGCGGGAAGGGACGCAAACATCGGAATCGTCGGCCCGAAACAGGTGCGGTGGGACGCTCCGCGCGAGCTTGTCGAGGTCGGGATTCGCGCAACGCGCTCGGCTCGCCGCATACCCGAGATCGATCCGGGCGAGCTTGACCACGGTCAGTACGACGACCGTTTCGAGGTTCTCGGGGTCGGCAGCGCGGGAATGCTCGTCCGGCGTTCGGCTCTTGGGAAGGCCGGTGGCCTCGGAGGGGATTTCGGGCCTTTCGGCGACGGGCTTGAGCTGTCGCGCCGGATGCGCGCGGCGGGTTTCGCCGTGGCGGCGTGTCCGCGCGCGAAGGTGCGCCATGCGCGCCGCTCGCTGGGCGAGGACGAACGTTCCTCTTTCGTCGGCCGTCGCGTCGCCCAATGCCTCAACGCCCTGATTGCGGCTCCGGCACCGCTTGTTCCCTGCATGCTTCTCGCGTTTCTCGTGCTTTGCCCGGTTCGCGCCGCGGGGCGGCTTGCCGCGAAGGATTCTCGGCTTGCGCTTGGGGAACTCGCCGTTGGGCCGAGGATGCTGGGGCGAATCGGGACCGTTGCCAGGGGCCGTTCGCGCCTGTCCGCGGCGACGGTGAAGGACCACAGGCTGCGCGGCTTCCATGAGCGTCCCCACAGCGTCTATGCGGCCGAGCTTGAGGCGAGCGCTTCGTCTCGCGAAACGGCGGTCGCGGCGGAGGTTCCCGATCCGATGGCGATCCGCGCGGAGGAGACGAGGGCCCGCCACTTGCGGGGTTTCGGCGTGGCGTATGTCGCTGTCGCTTTCGCTGTCGGCCTGCTTGCCCAGCTTCCCCGTCTTGCCTTGCGCGGACTGGAAGGCGGCGCGCTTCGTGGCGACGGGTGGGGCATGGCCGAGCTTGTGCGTGGCGCTGCGCAGTCCTGGCTGCCTTCGGGCGACGGCATGGCTGCTCCTGTCGATGCCCTGTGGGCTCTGCTGTCGCCGCTTGCGTTTCCTGCGGGCCTTGGTTTCGGAGTGTCGTGCCTTGTGCTTCTCGGCGTGCCTTTGGCGGCCGCGGTCGCCTTCGCGAGCACAGGGTGGATGGCTGTCTCTCCTGCGGTGCGTGGCGCGGGCGCGCTGGTCTGGGCCTGCGCGCCTCCGTTCCTCGATGCGCTGGGCGCGGGGCAGGTTGCCGGCGTTGTGGTCCACCTGCTCGTGCCCGTGCTGCTTGCGGCGCTTCACGCTGCTTTCGCCGGTTCGCTTGCCGGGATCGGCGGCGCTTCGGTGCTTCTTGCCTTTGCCGCGGCCTCCTCGCCGGCCTTTGTCGTTGCCGGGCTTGGCGTGGCGCTTGTCGGCGCGGCGGCGGGCAAGGGCGGGCGGTGGCGCTGGCTGTGGCTGCCGGTTCCGGCGGTTGCCGTGCTTGTGCCGACTTTTGCTGCGGCCTCGGCGTTGGCAGGGCCGTGGCGGCTTGCCTTTGCGACCCCCGGGGTTCCGGTTCCCGTGTCTCAGGACGCTCTTGCCCTGTTCTCCTTTTCCCCGCTCGGCCAGGCATCGCTCGATGCGGTGGCGGCGGGCGAGCCGGGCGCTCTTGTGCGTGTCGTTGCGGCTGGCGTTCTTCTTGCGTGCGCCGTTGGCGCCCTCTATCGCCCTCGCCGGTTCGCGACGGTTCGCCTGGGCTGGTTTCTGGTTGCCTGCGGATGGGCATGGGCGATCGCCGCGGCAGGCGTCGTCGTGTCCGTGCGGGCGGAGGCGGGCCGGTATCTGCTTGTATCGGGCTGGACGGGCATCGGCCTGAGCATCGCCTTCGCGGGCCTGTGGATCGTGCTTGTCGATGCGGCCGAAGGGCTGCGTTCGACGGCCGGCAATCCCGCGGCGAAGCCGGCCGCGGCGGCTCTGGTGCTTGTCGCCGCCGCGGCCCCGATGGTCGTTGCCGGCTACTGGGCCGCGGATTCGCTGTGGGGTTCGGCCTCGCTCCTTGGGCCTGCCGGGGACCATGTTCCTGCCGTGGCGCGCGCAGGCGAGGAGTCGGCGAACCGTTCGCGGGTTCTTGCGCTGACTGCCGCCGAGGACGGGCTTGATGCGGAAATCTGGCGCGGCAACGGCCTCGAGCTTCACGAGGCTTCGATGGTGGCCGCACTCGCGAATCTTGAGGCGGCCGAAGGGACGGGTCCTCTTGCCCAAGCCAATGCGGACCTTGCGGCGGCGCTGGCGTCGCTGTCCGGATCGGGCGAGGGGCTTGCGCAGGTTCTTCGCGTCCACGCCATCGGGGTGGTTCTTGTTCCCGCCTCCGTGCCGGCGAATGCGGCCGGTCCCTTGCGTGCGGCCCTGAATTCGGTGGACGGCCTCGAGTTCGTGACGGAAAACGACACGGGTGCCTTCTGGCGTGTCGGGGGCGACGGCGAGGCCTCTCGCCTGAGCCTGGAAGGCGAGGACGGAACGCTGTCTCTTGCCTCGGGCATTGTCGAGGCGACGTCGAAGGTTCCTGCCGGGAAGGGCGAGCGGACGCTGCGGCTTGCCGAACGCGCCGATTCGGGCTGGAACGCCGTTTTCGTCCCTGAAGGCGGAGAGGCCGTGCCGCTTGAGGCGACGGGCGGGGCGTGGAGCCAGCAGTGGAGGCTTCCTGCCGAAGCGGGAACGGTGCGCGTGCGCCATGAGCGTCCTTTCGTGTCGGCGTGCGCCGCCGTCGCCGGGCTTGCGCTGCTTGCCGGTCTCGTGCTGGCGCTTCCGGTCCGAGGCGGGGGAGGAAAGCGATGATGTCGTTCGGCGAGCAGGACAGGCCCTTGGGCGCGGCTGCCGGAGCGAAGGGGCCGTCCGTCGATGGGGCCGCGCCTGCGGCGGGGGAGACGGCCGGGGCGACGTTCCAAGGCGACCGCAGCCTCGGAGCGGAGGAGGCTTTCGCATTCGCGGACCGCGAGAACGGGCCTTGTGACGCCGGTGCGGACCGATGGCCGGCTTTCGCCGATCTCGACGCCGGGAAGGCGGGCCGGAGCGCGGCAACCGTCGGCGTGCAGCGGGAACGGGAGGCTGCCGGCGGCGCGCCCGCGCGCCGCCCGGACGCGGCGACGATTCGCCGTTTTTCGGGTGTGCTGGCTTTTGTTCTCGGTGCGGCAATGGCCGGCTTCGGCCCGTCCTCGACCCAGAACGGCACTCAGGTTGTGCAGGTGCCTGCCGTGCATGGCGCCGAGGAGCCCGATTCCCTTGTCTGTTTGGGGGACTTTCGCCGAACCCTTGAGGAAGGAATGGATGTCCATGAGGTCGACGAGCGGGTTTCCTCAGCCTCGATGCTCCTTGCCGACGGCGCGGCGAGCATCGGCGGAGCGGCCCTGGGCGGCGACGGTTTGGAGGTGAAGGTCGGCGAGGCCGTGTCCGGCGTCTTCGAGGCGGAAGAGGCGGGCACCGTGATTGCCGGGTCCTTCGCGCACTCGGCGCAGGCGGGCGATCTGCGCGGCACGGCATCGCTGGCGTGCGGGCGCGCCTCGATGGAACAGTACCTGACGGGCAGCCAGACGGCCGTGGGAACGTCGAACGAGCTGATTCTCTACAATCCGGGGGCGGTTGCGGCGCGGGTGAATGTGGAAGCGATCGGTTCTGCCGGCGAGCTGTCGGTGTTTTCCGCCGAGCAGGTCATGGTCGATGCGGGGGCGGCGCGCCGCATCCTTCTCGACGGAATCGCCGATTCCGATTCGCGCGTCGCCTTCCGGGTGTTTGCGGAGGCCGGGGCGGTGCTGGCGGCGTTGCAGGAGACGGTTCTTGCGGGCGCGACCCCTGCGGGCGTCACGTTCGTTCCGGCGGGCCAGGCCGGCCGGCGTCTGGTTGTTCCCGCGGTTTCGTCGAGCGGGGGCCTGGAATCGGCGACGCTGAGAATCGCGAATTGGGGCGAGGAGCCGGCGACGGCTTCGGTGCGTGTATTCGGGGTATCGGGACCTGCGGCGCTCGCGGGGCTCGAGTCGGTGACGGTGGCTCCGAAGACGGTCGTCGACGTGCCTGTCGAGGATATCGACGGGGCAATCGCGGCGGTGGTCGTCGACGCGGACCGTCCCGTCTCGGCGGGGGTCCGGCTGGCGCGCCAGGAGGAAGAGGGCGCGCCGCGCGATATCGCGTGGGCGGCTCCGGTGAAGGCGGACCGGCAGGCGGCCGGAACGGTCGGAACGCTTGGCGGCCGTCTCCTTGTTGCGGCCGAGGAGGCTGCGGATGTGACGATGCATGCCTACGACGCCACGGGGGTTCCGCTCGAACCGGTGTCCGTCCGGGTCGAGGCGGGCCACGGGGTGCCGGTGGAAATCGGGGCGGCGGCGCTGCGCCTGGAGGCAAGCTCTCCGGTACATGCGGCCGTCGTCGCGGAATCCGCGCTCGACGACGGCCATGCGATCGACTGGCTTGCCCTGCTGGGGCCGCGCGAATCGTCGACGGCGCTCAGGATTGCCGTCCGGTAGCGAGGCGGTCTCTCGCGGTGCGGGACAGACCGCGCGATTGCGCCAAGGGCGAAAGGCGCGGGCCGGCGTGGCGCGCCGGTTGCGTGGCCTTGGTTCGCCAGGCCTCTTCTGTCGTGCCAGCGTGGGGTGCCGACGCGGACCCCGCACATGTTTCTGGGAGTTTTCCCGAAGGCGGGTTCGTGCAGGCATCGGGAAGGGGTCAGGGAGGAATCGCGCCGAAGCTGCGGCGTTGTGCCGAATGCCGGCGCAGCTTGCGAGTTCTCTGGCTGTGCCGGGCCAGCACATGTTCGAGACAAGGACGCATCATGACTACGCATACGACCCTGCGGACCCCGACGTGGTCCGTCTATGCTTTCTGGATTGCCCTGAGCGAGATGGTCGGCATTGCCGCCGCCCTCGCTACGCAGGATGCAATGGAGACCTACGGGACGACGATGGCGACCCCGCCGCTGTCCCCGCCCGCAATCGTCTTTCCGATTGCCTGGTCCGTGCTTTACGCCCTCATGGGCATCGGTGCGGCGCGCATCTGGATTCGGCCGCCGTCGCCCGAACGGACGCAGGCGCTCGTCCTGTTCGCGGTTCAGCTTGCCATGAACTTCGCGTGGACCTTCGCATTCTTCGCCTTCGAGGCCTACGGCTTCGCCTTCTTCTGGCTTGTCGGCCTGTGGGCCGTGGTCGTCGCGATGGCCGCGGCCTTCCGAAAGGTCGACGCGGCAGCGGCGGCGATGCAGATTCCCTACGTGGCCTGGCTCGCCTTCGCCGCCTACCTGAATGCCGGAGTGTGGTATCTGAACTGACCCGCGGCGCAGGTGCCGCATCGGGGGCCGTCCCCGATGCGACACCTGCCTGTCCCGTTTGCGACACCCGGCCCTCCCCCGTCCGGGTTCGGGAATCCTGGCGAAAGACGCGCTCTCAGCGAAGGTAGTCGATGTCTTCGGGGGTCCTTCCGAGGGCCCCCGCCACCTGTTCGGTCACGACGGCGTGAACGAACAGCGCGACATCGCCGCTGCGGCGTGCCGCCTGGAGAATCGGCATCCGGTAAAAGACGATACGCCCGAGAATCTTCGCGGGCCGCTCGAAAGGAAGGAACCGCGCAAGGGGAACGCCGGCCTCCCAAGGAGCCGGATCGTACTCGGGAACGTCGAGCACCGCGAAGTCGAAACGGGCCATGTCCTCGCCCCACGTCGCCCGAAAACGGTCAAGCTCGGCCGACACGAACATGTCGAACCTGTCGGCGCGCGTACGCCACGCCGGAATGTTCGGGGGAATGGCCGGGCCGCGCAGGCCCCTGCCGTGGCGATCTCGGCGGCGCGAGGCGGCGCGCGAAGGGAGGAAGTGTCGGCTCACGCTCCAAAGCCTAGCGCAGTGGTACGTTTGGATGCATGAGCCGTCTCCGCCAATGTTCGAGAACCAACTGCCGCGCCCCGGCCGTCGCCACAATGACGTACGGCTACGACGACGCGACCGCCGTGCTCGGGCCGCTCGCGCCCGTTCGCGACCCCTCGGCGCTCGAACTGTGCGAAGACCACGCCCGCACGGTCACGGTTCCCCGCGGCTGGACGATGATCCGGCTCGCCGACCATTTCGAGCCGGCACCGCCCTCGACCGACGACCTCATGGCCCTCGCCGACGCGATCCGCAACACCTCCGCGAAAGACCTTCCCGAAGCCCGTCCGGCGGCACGCGAAGTCGGACGCCCCCTCGATTCGATCGAAATCGTCCGTGCCCGCCAGGCCCATCCCGCTTCCGCCCCGCGCCGTCCCAGGCTCGCCATTGTCCCGCAGGAACAGGAGGGGCCCGTTCCCGCAGAATCGGACGGAGATAACGCAACGCGCGAGCCGCAAACTCCGTGAACGTAACCGATTCGTGACAATATGGGAGACATGAGCACACGAATTCTCGTTGTCGATGACGATCCGGGCATCTCGGAAATGGTGGCGATCCTCCTCGAATCGGAGGGCTATGACGTCACGGTCTGCGCCAACGGCGCGAACGTTCTGCCTGTTTTCCGAGCCGAACGCCCCGATCTCGTGCTGCTTGACGTCATGCTTCCCGGCCTCGACGGGGTTTCCGTCTGCCGCGTCCTGCGCGAAGAATCGGACGTGCCGATCATCATGATGAGCGCCAAGACGGACTCCGTCGACGTGATTGCGGGCCTTGAGGCCGGTGCCGACGACTACGTGACCAAGCCCTTTGAAAACTCCGTCATGCTGGCCCGCGTCAAGGCTCGGCTGCGCCGCCAGGAAGCCGAACCCGAGCGGCTGCGCATCGCCGACCTCACGATGGACATCAAAGCCCACCAGGTGATGCGCGGCTCGACGCCGCTGCACCTGACCCCCCTCGAGTTCGAGCTGCTTGCGACCTTCGCGCGCAACCCCCGCCAGGTCTTTTCCCGCCAGGAGCTCCTGGAACAGGTGTGGAACTACCGCAGCGACAGCGCCGACACGCGGCTCGTCAACGTTCACGTCCAGCGGCTCCGCGCCAAGGTCGAACGCGATCCCGACCATCCCGAGGTCGTTCTCACGGTCCGAGGCGTCGGATACCGTGCAGGGGCCGTGCAGGGGTGAGGGGCGACCCCGGCCTCGAAGCCGCCTCGGCGCTGCCCGGCGAGCCCCGTTCCCCGTCGTGGCGCCGGCGCCTTCGCTCGCGTTTCGCCTCCGCGATGGTGCTCTGGCGCACGTCCCTGCGCTTTCGCGTCGTCTCGATCATCGTGGCGGCCTCCCTCCTCGCGATGCTCGTCATCGGACTGGCCGTGCTCGGGGCCGTGCGCGCACAGGTCTACGACCGTGCCGTCTCGACCTACGTCAGCCAGTACGAATGGTCCTACGCCTCGGCGGAATCGGTTTTCGCCTCCGTCTCCTCGCCGACGGTCGGACAGGTCCAGCAGCTTGCGAACACCGCCGTCACCTCCCAGTTCGACGCCGCCCGGATGGTGCGCGGCGCGGCGCTTCTGCGCACGGAAGGCCAGGCCGGCGCGAGTTTCCAGATCCTTGAGCCGTCCTCGCAGATCGTCGGGGACATGCTCGCCCTCGTCACCCCCGAACTGCGCGCCGCAGTGGCCGGCTCCGACACCATCCACTGGCAGGCAGCCGCCCTGCCCACCGAAGGCGATTCGGGCCAGACGCTTCCCGGGATCGTTGTCGGCCAGCGCATCTCCGTTCCCGGAGCCGGAGCCCACGAACTCTACGTCGCCTACTCGATGGAAGGGCAGGAAAACACGATCCGCATGGTCATGGGCCTCATCACCCTCGGCTTCCTCGCCCTCCTCGTGCTCCTGGGAATCATCACGTACGTCGTCGTGCGCCTCGTTCTCAGGCCGGTGCGCGAAGCCTCCGCGAAGGTCCGCCAGATCGCGGCCGGCGACTACGAAGTGCGGATGAAGGTCGACGGCGAGGACGAACTGGCGACCCTCGCCCGGTCCTTCAACCGCATGGCAGGCTCCATCGAGGACCAGATCGAACGCTACGAACGGGTCTCCTCCGTCCAGCAGGCCTTCGTCTCCGCCGTCTCCCACGAGCTGCGTTCGCCGGTGACGACCATCCGCATGGCCGGCCAGCTCATCTACGACAGGCGCGACGAGCTGCCCAAGGCGCTCAGGCGTTCGGCCGAGCTTCAGCACAAGCAGCTCATCAGCTTCGACACGATGCTCTCCGACCTTCTCGAAATTTCGCGATACGACGCGGGCGCGATGACGCTCGCCACCGAGAGCGCCGACATTGCGGGCATCGTCGAAGCCGCCATCGAAGCGCAGGTGCCTCTCGCCCTCTCCAACGGCGTCGCCGTCGAGTTCGAGGCCCGCGGCGACACGACGGCAACGGTCGAGGCGCGCCGCATCGAAAGAATCGTCCGCAACCTCGTCGTCAACGGACTCGAGCATGCCGAGGGCCGGCCCGTCAGGATTCGCGTGCGCGGAAACGACGACGCCGTTGCGGTCGAAGTCTCCGACCACGGCGTCGGCCTGACGAAGGAACAGGCCTCCCGCGTCTTCGATCGGTTCTGGCGCGCCGACTCCTCGCGCGTGCGCAAGTCCGGGGGTACCGGCCTCGGCCTCACCATCGCCCGCGAGGACGCCGAACTGCACGGCGGAACGCTCGAATGCGCCGGCGAGCTCGGCGTCGGGGCGACCTTCCTTCTCACGCTTCCTCGCGAGCCGGGAAGCGAAATCCGCCAGGCGCCGATCCCGCTTCGGGTTGCCGCAGCCGTCGAGGAATGGACCGTCGCCGACGACGCCTCCGGGACCAAGCCGGCCGTGTCGGCCGCGCCGCAACCTCACAGGCCCGACGCCGCCCCTTCAGGCGACGAGGAAGGCCACCGCCAGGTCCAGACGCGCGAAATGATCGTGACCGTGCCCTCCTCGGGCGTCGCGGTCGTCAGCCTGGAAGAACCGCCCATGCCAGGCGACGGCAGCGGCGGGACGGCCAGGCCGAACGTGCGGGAGGACAACCGATGAGAATCCGCCCGCGCGCCGCTCTTGCCGCCCTCGCCGCATCATCCGTGCTTCTATCGGGCTGCGTCGGCCTTCCCCAGTCGGGGGAGGTCCACGTCGTCGAAGGTCCGACCGGCAACGCCGGCATCGTCGGCCTGACCGCCCGGCCCCCCACGGAAGGCGCCGAACCCGAGGAAATCGTTTCGGGCTTCCTTTCGGCCTGCCAAAGCGGCATCGGCGACGACTTCGCCGTCGCCCGCCAATACCTCATGCCCGAAGCCGCCCAAGGATGGAACCCCGCCAGCCAGGTGCGAATCTATCCCGACACGCAATCGGTCAGCATCTCGCGCACCGCGACGGGCGCGGTCCACGCCTCTGTCGGATCGGCCGGCTCGCTCTCGCGCCAGGGAATCTACACCGCGGCATCCGGCTCGGCAATGGTTTCCACGGACTTTTCCCTCGCGCGCAACGCCGACGGAGAATGGCGCATCGTCGTCCTCGAGGACGGCGTGCTCCTGCCCGAACAGGCCTTCACCGATTCCTACGCCGAAACGCCCCTCTACTTCCTCTCCGCCGACTCCCGTTCGCTCGTCGCCGACCTGCGCTTCTTCCCCAAGCGCACGCTGGCGACCGAGGCGACCCGCGCCCTTCTTGCCGGCCCGGCCGAATGGCTCGCCCCGGGAGTGCGGACCGCTGCCCCGGCCGACGCCGCGCTCGCCAGCGGCGGTATCGAAGTCGAGGCGGGCAAGGCAACCGTCCACCTTTCGCGGGCCATCCTCGCGGCCCAGGACGACGAACTCGCCAAGCTCCTCTCCCAGCTCAGCGCCACCCTCACCGCCGCGTCGAACATCGACACCGTAGAGCTTGCCGCCGAGGATTCGCCGCTCGACATCAAGGCGCAGGGCGACATCGCTCCCTACCCCTACGGCTCCTATCCCCTCACGGCGATTGTCGACGCAGTGCCCGCAACGATCCGCGACCAGCGGGCCACGGCCCTCATGGACGAAGAGACGCTGGACGGGAAGCGGCTTTCCTCGATTGCTTCGGCCTACGAATCCGTGACCGACAGTCTCGCCGCCGTCGCCGAGGACGGCCGCCAGCTTCTCGGACTGAAGGTGCGCGACGGAGCCGTCAGCGTGCTCGCCGAAGGAACGCGGCTGCTCGCCCCCTCCTACGATGCCTTCGGCTGGATCTGGAGCGGAGAGGAAGCGAACGAAGGGAAGCTGCTCGCCGTCTTCCACGACGGTTCGGAGATTCGCGAAATCGACGCGCCCTGGCTCGAAGGGGTCTCGGTGCGCCAGCTCGCGGTGTCCCGCGAAGGCGCGAGGCTGGCCGCGATCGTCGAGGAGGAGGGCGCGGCGAAGCTGCTGTGCGCCGCCATCTCCCGCGACACGCAGGACGTGCCGAAGGCCGTCGGCGACCCGGTCGTTGCCGCCCAGGGATTTTCGACGATGGCCTCGGCCGCCTGGGATTCGCAGACCCAGCTTGCCGTTCTCGGAACCCTCGCCGGCTCTTCCGAGGTCGCCATCTACACGGTTCAGGTCGGCGGCCTCACGCAGAAGGTCGTGTCGGCCCGCGAAGGGACGGTGGCGTTGACCGCCGGACGCGGCCAGCAGTCGATCACGGTGCTCACCGGGGGCGGGGAGGCCTACGTCCTCAACGGAGGTGCCTGGAATCGCCTCATCGACGGCGCGACGGCGCTTGCCTTCCCCGGCTAGGGAGAGCGGCGTTGGGCAGGGCGCGCGTGCGAGCCGGCGTCTTGCCTGCGGCGGACGGCGTATGCGAGGCTTGACGAATGGACGACTCGCCGATACGGTCCTGGACTGACGAACTGTCGAACCTGCTGTTTCCGCGCGCCTGCCCCGGATGCGGAGAGTGGGACGTGCCGGTGTGCGCCGCATGTGCGCGAGCCTTTGCGGGAGCATGGATGGAGGTGTCCGGTCGGGCTTCGCGCTTGCAGGCCGCCGTTGCCCTCGATGCGCCGCGACGCGGCCTGGTGCGGCCCGGCGACGCGGTTCCCGTCTTTCCGGTCTGGAGCCTCGGGGAGTACGAGGGGGCCAGGCGCGCGGTGATCCTTCGCTGGAAGAACGTGCTCGACGCCTCCCTGTCCGAGATTCTGGAGCGTCGAATCCGCCTGAGGGGCCGCGACTTCGCCCCGGCGCTTCGCGAGGCCGGACTGGTGCGCATCGACCTCGTGCCTGCCCCGTCGCGCCCGGCACGCAAGCGCGACGGGCTGTTCGTTGCCGGGTTCAGTGCCCGCGCCTTCGCGCAGGGCATGAGGGAGGAGGGAATCGACGCGCGCCTCGCCGATGTCCTGGCCACGCGCGCGCGGCGAGGGGCGCGAACCCGGCAGGCCCGAGCCTTGAAGGCGACGGCGATCCGCGTTGCCGGCGGCCTGCCTGGAGGCGTGCCTGTCGTCGTCGTCGACGACGTTCTCACGACGGGCGCGACCCTGCTCGGATGCGCACGCGCGCTTGAGGAGTCCGGGGCGGAGGTTGCCGGCGCGCTTGTGCTCGCGGCGGCGTGCGATCCTCGGGGCCGGACTGTCGCGGGTCGTCCTGGCTGTGGAGACCGGGATGCGGGACGCGCCTTCTGGCCGCGCGACGCCCCGTTTTCCGGCGAGGACTCCGTGAAGGGCGACGATAAGGAAAACTGGGGCCCTCAGACATGCAAACAAAAGGTGTGACGTGCACTAATATGGAGACACTAGCCAAAGCGCCAGGCAAGGACGGCGCCCGGGAGGGGCCTGCGGACTCCTTGCCTGCTTCACAAGGGGGTGAATGCCGCTGATTAGCTAGGGAACGATCGACTTTGAGCCAAGAGAATAGTTTTTGCCACTAAGGAGGGCATCGTGGAGATTGTCGTTACCGGCCGCAACACCGACGTTACGGACCGATTCCGCGAGCATGTCGAGGATAAACTTCAGAAGATCGACCAGCTGGCGCCGCGCGCCCAGCGCGTGGAAGTGGAGGTGCTGCACGAGAACAACCCGTCGCAGGCCGACACTTCCGAGCGTATCGAGATCACGGTTCGCGACAAGGGACCCGTGATTCGCGCCGAAGCCGCCGCATCGGACCGTTATGGCGCCTTGGATTTGGCGCTTGACAAGCTGTTCGAGCGTCTTCGCCGGGCGCGCGACCGTCGCAAGGCGCACGGCCAGCGCCGCAGCGGCGGGGAGAAGGTCGAGCCGCTGAACCTCACACCCGACGATGTCAATGTGAAACCCGTCAAGGAGACGGCGGACGAGCCGTCCGTGCCGACCGAGCTGGGAGAGGCGATCGAGACCCAGCTTGGCGATTCCCCTGTTGTTGTCCGCCAGAAGCTGTACGAGGCCAAGCCGATGTCCATCGACCAGGCCCTGTACGAAATGGAGCTTGTCGGCCACGACTTCTTCCTCTTCATCGACGAGGAGACGAAGCAGCCGTGCGCCACGTACCATCGCCACGGTTGGACCTATGGCGTGATTCGCCTGGACGCGACCGTCGGCTAGGCCG
>CACYEE010000147.1 GCA_902773415.1 uncultured Actinomyces sp. | reverse complement strand
GTCGGCTACGGCGGCGGAAAGTTCGGCTGCGATGAGTTCGCTCAGTTCTTCTGGAGTCACGGGCGAAAGTCTACCCGCGCGCGCCGCACCGAAGCCCGCCTGTGGCCTATCCGTCTCGCCCTTCCGCATCACAAGTGCCAGACACCCGCGATACGCATTTCCGCATTCGCGGACTTGAAACCCGCAAAGGGCCGTCCCAAAAGCCGCACGGCTCTCGGGACGGCCCGGAAAAGCCGCACAGCCGCGGCTTTCGTCTCGTGCCCCAGACAGGATTCGAACCTGCGACCTTTCGCTCCGGAGGCGAACGCTCTATCCCCTGAGCTACTGGGGCCCGCAGGCAACTCTACCAGCCGGCCCCGGCAAAGACACACTCAGAAATGTGAGGTACGGCAGGCGACACGGAACCGCCCCGATGCGCCCTTACAGCCGGAAGGCAATCCCCCTCCCGTCAAAACGGTCGCGCAGCGCGCTCGGCACGTCGGTAATGATGCCGTCCACCCCCAGCGCGAGGAGCCGTTCGGCCTCCGCGCCGTCGTTGATCGTCCACGCATGAACCGCAAGCCCGCGCGCATGGGCAAGCTCCACGAACCCCGCGTCGATAATCCGCACTCCCCTCCTCCGAACCGGAACCTGCAAGGCCTGGATCGCCACGGTGCCGCGAGGAAGCACGCGCCCAGCCAGGCCGCGAAGCCGCGCAGGCAACCGCCCGACGCCCACGAACCCCGCCACCGCAGGCACGGCAAGGCTCGTCGCCACCCCGGGCAGTTCGCGGCGCGCCTGGCGGATCCGCCGCTGCGAAAAGCTCGCGATGCACACCCGTTTCCAGGCGTCGGCACGCCGAATCGCACGGAACAGCGGCTCGGCCGCGTCGTCGCATTTGATGTCGACGTTGAACACGGCCCCGCCGAACTCCTCGAAAGCCTCCTCGGCCCGCATCAGCCGCCCGCCCGACACGTCGCGCACCTTCGACAGTTCGCGCCACGTATACTCGGCAATCGGACCCGTGCCGTCGGTCGTGCGGTCGAGAGTGGCGTCATGGAAGATGACGGCCACGCCGTCTTTCGTCGCGCGCACATCCGTCTCGATGTGCCGAAACCCTGCCGCAAGCGCCGCCTTGAAGGCCACGCGGGAGTTTTCGGGGCATTCGCCCGCCCCGCCCCGGTGGGCGAGGATGAGCGGAACCCGCCCGTGCTCGTACATTCGCCGTATGCTCATAGCAGGGAGCATACTCCCGCAGGCTGGAAAGACGGCGAAAGCCTCAACGGCACATTTCGGTAATCTGCATGGCGCCGTGGGCCTTCATGAAGGCGGTGGGCTCCTGGGCGTCCCCGTTGGCGTCATGCGTCTCGAAATGAAGGTGCGGGCCGGTGGACTTGCCGTAATTGCCGATGGCGCCGATGCGCTGGCCTGCGGTCACGGTGTCGCCCACCGTGACGAGGATGTCCTTGGCATACATGTGAAGGTAGGCGGTGTAGAAGGTTTCGCCGTTGATTTCGTGCTTGATCCGCACCATGTTGTTCGTGCCGAAGGTTTCGACGACAACGCCGTCGGCGGCGGCGTAGACCGGAGTGCCGAGAGGGCCGGCGAGGTCCTGGCCTGCGTGGACGCGCACGGAATGGTACACGGGGTCGATTCGCGAGCCGAAGGAGGAGGTGAGGGTGTAGGTTCCGGGCACGAGTGGCCAGACGAGCACGTTCTTCGTATTCGCGTAGGCGGCGCGCACCCCGGAGGCGCCGTCCGTGTTGCACATCGGGGACGTTGCGGCTTCGGCGCTGATTTCCTGGGCGGCGGAGCGGGCCTGGGCCGCGTCGGAGCCGGTGAGGGCGGCGGGCACGGTTGCTTCCTGGTCCGCGCCGCCGACAAGGGAGGCGCTGAGGGAACCGGAGGCGGATGCGGGCGGGTGGTCGATTCCCGCGATTGCCACGCCTGCGCCGACGACGAGCACGCCGAAGGCGGCGACGCTGCGGGCCATGCGGCGGGGACGGTCTCCGGTGGACTCGGCGAGCAGCATCGGGGCGTCTTCTTCAAGTTCGACGGGGGCGACCGGAACACGGTCTTTTTCGGCGACGACGGGAAGCGTGACGGTTCCGGCGGCGAGGCGTTCGAGTTCGTGCGGGTCGAGGCGACGCGGCTGGCGCTTGGCGGCGCGCACGCCGGAGGCGAAGGCGAGGGCGAGCAATTCGTCGGGCTGGATTTCGTCGGGCTTCTGGCGACGGCTCGGAATCGGAGGAATCGGCTCGATGTCGCCGACGAGCGTGTCCGTCGAGATGGCACGGGAAGCGTCGGCGCTCTTCGCTTCGGCGGTGTCGGCAAACGCGAGAACCGTAGATGCGGGGTGGCTTTCGGCCTCGACCGCGATGCCGGGGACGGTTTCGGGGACCGTCGATGCGGGCTTGGCGACGCGGGGCGGCATGCCGGCAAGGGCGGCATCGGCGCTCGCCGAAGAACGAAGACGCCTGC
>CACYEE010000146.1 GCA_902773415.1 uncultured Actinomyces sp. | reverse complement strand
GCCGCACACCCCCTCTAAGGGATTGATACTCCTTAGCCATGTCGTGCGCGACACTGCGCACGACGCCGCACACCCCCTCTAAGGGATTGATACCTCCCGCCCACTCTTCCATAAAGGCGGCGGCCATCGCTCCCGTGCCGCACACCCCCTCTAAGGGATTGATACTTATAGTCGTCAACAGAATCGCCGACCTCGGGGAAGGCGGCGAGCCGCACACCCCCTCTAAGGGATTGATACTCCACGACAGCCTGAGCAAACTCAGGGTCGCTCGCCATCTCGGGCCGCACGCCCCCTCTAAGGAATCGATTCCCACCTCCAAATTGGGGACAGGCCCCAATCCGGAGAACCCTCCACCACACCCCCTCTAAGGAATTGACCTCCACCTCCCGATTGGGGCCCGTCCCCAACCGGGAGGACTCTCCGACGAAACACCGCCGCCGGAGCCCGCACTTCCAGCTAATTCGCTATCGCGCCAAACGCCGTCGCCGACACAATCGCCCCAACAACCGCAGCCGTCCAGAACTCGGCCGCCGCCCAACCCGGCACGCGCTCAAGCGGACCACGGCGAATCGGCAGAATCGGAGCCGCGTTCTTCAGGCTTTTCGGGCGCGCCGCAAGCCGGGCCATCAGCTCGCGCTGCCCGGCATTCGCCTGGCCGTCGGGCATCGGCACGAGCACCCCCATGCCACGCTCGGCCTGCATCAACGCAAGCAGGGAACCGACCTCCGGCTCCTGCGGTTTGTCCGGGTTGCCCGCCGGAATCTCGACAACGGCGCGAAAATCCCCCTCGTCCGCCCCGAGCGCCCCCTCCGGGCCGACCGGGCGGCACACGACCGGCACGAGAATCCCCGCCGTGCGCTTCGCCCGCCACACAAGCCGCATCTCGGCAGGCTCGTTCGTGCCGAGCACGCGCGCCACCACAGGCACCGCCTCCGCAGAGTCGTCCCGCCGAATGAGCCACGGCGCGAGCCCGAGCGCGCCGAGCGCCAGGGTTGCCGCGAGCGCAACCGCCACCGGCGCGAGCCTGAAACTCCCGAGGCCCGCAATCGCGAGCAGCGTTCCGCCCGCGGTGCCGAGCGAAAACGCCGTGCCAACGCGCCGCAGATGGTCGATCGGCCTGTTTGCCGGCACTGCGGCCTGGGCAAGAATCTCGTGGACTACGTACCCGCTTGCCGTCACCTGTCGCCCCCTTCGTCCGCTTTTCGATTTGTTTCTTTCAATGAGGGGCGACGCCGTATGCGCCCGGCCCGGTTTCCAGCACGACGCTTTCCCGTCCGCGTCCACGTCGCCACGCGCTTTGCCCCGCCGCAACGCCTCGCGACCCCCACGCCCAACCCCGCGTCGCCGGTCTTCCCGGCCCGCTAGATTTCCGGGGCCGGTTCGGCGAAACACGATACCGCGCCGCGAAACAGGAGCTCGACGGTGCCGGTCGGACCCGAACGCTGCTTGCCGATGATGATGTCCGCTTTCCCGTCCGGGGCTTCCCCTTTCGGCCGGTACATGTCGTCGCGGTGAATGAGGAGGACAACGTCGGCGTCCTGCTCAAGGGATCCCGATTCACGCAGGTCAGATACCTGGGGTCGCTTGTTTTCGCGCCCTTCGGAACCACGGTTGAGCTGGGAGACCGCAATCACCGGAATTCCCAGCTCCTTCGCGAGGAGCTTGATGGAACGGGACTGGTCCGATACTTCCTGTTGGCGGGATTCTGTCCGGCGGCCCGAGGCCGAGGAGGACAGAAGCTGTAGGTAGTCGATGATGACGAGTTCGATGTTGTGCTGCTGCTTGAGGCGGCGGCATTTCGCGCGGATCTCGGCCATCGTGATGTTCGGGGTGTCGTCGATGATGAGGGGCTTGTCGCCGAGGTTTTCGAGGGTGGCGTAGATGCGTTCGAGGTCGCGTTCGTCGAGGTTTCCTTTGATGAGCTTGTCGAGGAACACGTCCGATTCGGCGGACAGCAGGCGCATGGCGAGCTCGTTGGCGTTCATTTCGAGGGTGAAGTAGACGGTGGCCCTGTTGTGTTTGATGGCGGCCGAGCGTGCGATGTCCATCGAGAGGGTGGATTTTCCGGCTCCGGGGCGGGCGGCGACGATGATCATCTGGTTTTCGCGCAGACCGTTGAGTTTCGCGTCGAGTTCGGAGAAGCCGGTGGGGATTCCGAGGATGCCGTCGGTCTTGTTGCGGTTGAGGTTTTGGGCGATTTCTTCGAGCAGTCCGGGTTCGATGACTTCGGCGAGGGTCTTGTATTTGGCTCTTTCGTGTTTGGAGGTGACGGTGAAGACTTCCTGCTGGGCGGCGTTGACGAGGGATTCGACGTCTTGGCCGTCGGTGGTGTAGCCGAGCTGGACGATGCGCATTCCGGTTTCGACGAGGGCGCGCAACTGGGCCTGTTCGCGTACGATTCGGGCGTAGTAGCCGCCGTTGTAGGGGTTGGGCACGGCGTCGGCGAGTTCAAAGAGGTATTCGGTGCCGCCGCATTGTTCGAGTTGGCCTTGGCGGCGCAGTTCGTCGGAGACGGTGATGACGTCGACGGATTCGCCGGCGTTGTAGAGGACGAGTATCGAGTTGAAGATTGTGGAGTGGATTGGCCGGTAGAATTCGTCGGCTTTGAGGTTTTCGATGATGTTGGCGATGGAGTCCTTGTTTTGGAGCATCGCGCCGAGGGTGGACCGTTCGGCGCCGAGGTCCTGCGGAGGCAGGCGCTCGAACGTGTTTGCGCGCTGGGCTCCTTCACTGACCACTGCCATTGCGTCCTCCTTGCGGTTGTGTCTTCTCACGGTACCAGCCGGGGCGGGGGTGGCGGCGGGCCTGCTGTTGATTTCCTTCGCTTTTCGGATGCGGGGCGACGCGGGATGCAGGACGACGCAGGGTTTGGGGCGACGAGAGTTCGCTGCCAACGCACAGTTACGCGACTCGGCGTCGCCGCGATACGGGGTGACGCACAGCCGCAAGCGACGAGAGTTCGCCGCCGACACGCGCCTCCGCAACCCGGCCTCCGCGCAACCCCGAGAAACCCGGAACTGGGGCCAGCGCGGACCTGGCACGCCGGATTGCGACGAGCGCAACGCCCAAACGCTCGGCAGGGCCCGACAGCAGCGCGCGGCACCGGCACAGCGCGGGGCGCAATGCGGCTCGCAGGGTGTCAAAACGGCGCAAAGACGCCACTTTGTCGTTTTCCCCAGTTCGTGTGGAGACACGCCCGCGACACTCCGGTGTCTTTGTGGACAACAGTCGAACTTTCTGTCGATAACTACGAAACAACTCGCGAATTAATGTTCCACATACCCACACCTGTGGGCATTTCTTGGGATAACCGCGAATTCTCCTTCCAAAAACTATCCACAGGTGTGACTATTCCGACCGGCAATCCTCGTTTTTCCACATATTCCACAGGTCCCACAAACCTGTGCATATCCGTATCGCTGGGGTCAGGCACTTGCGATACGCG
Organism: uncultured Actinomyces sp.; assembly: GCA_902773415.1. Classification (GTDB taxonomy): domain Bacteria; phylum Actinomycetota; class Actinomycetes; order Actinomycetales; family Actinomycetaceae; genus RUG11864. The sequence continues at coordinate 1,508 of CACYEE010000146.1, read as the reverse complement.
CCCTGACAGACAACGCCCCGGGCGCACCCCGGCGTCGCCAATAACCGCCAGAACCGGACCAGACCCGGCCGCCCCGCAAGACAACCGGCCATCTCGCCAGCAGCCCCGCCCAACCCGCACCGACACAAGAACATGGCATTCTCCGTCGCCCCGCCTGCCCGAAGCCCCCGCTGCGGCGAGGCAGGGAGAATCCGCGAGCCGTCTGTGGGAAGGTTTGAGCAAGAGCTTCGCAACGGGCTACGTGATGGGCTCGGAACCAGACCCGAAGCGCCGGCCCCTTGCATCCCGCAGCGGCACGACACGAAAGGAGAGAAGCAATGAGGCACCAAAAGAAGCGCCACACCCGCAGCGCCCGCAAGCGCGCACGCGAGGCAGCCGAACGCAAGGACGAACAGGACGAACGCGCCAGCCGGCAGGAGAGCGCCGGGGACGCGAAAGCGCTGAAGATGTGCGGATCGAAGGTCCGCTACCCGTCGAAGGAGAAAGCCGACTTTTCGGCCTGGAGCCACACGACGGGAAACATCCGGTTCAGGTCGTACCAGTGCCCGCACTGTAGCGGGTTCCACATCACCCGCACGAGACGCTCGAAGCCGAAGAAGCAGCAATAGCCGCCTCGCCTGCACATCGGGGACGGGGTCGTTTTCGTTCAAACATGCGAAAACCGCCCCGTCCGCCCCGTCCCCAAATCGCACAGGGGCGCGTATCAAAGGGGTCTGACACCTTTGATACGAACAGGCTAGCTTTCGAGAGCAGCACCGAAAAGATCGTCGGCAGGGGGAGGCAGCCTCACAAAACCAGGATACGACATCTGCGTCGCCCGGATAAGCCTCTCGTCCCACGAATACAGACGCTCCGCCCCCGCAGCGACAGCAGAAGCGACGATGGCCGCATCCCCGGCCCTCACGTTGCAGTCGACAATCAGCTCTCTGGCAATCGCGGCGGCGCGCATCGTCAGGTCGGCAGACTCGAACCGACACTCGTTCAAGAGGCGCGCGGCCTCGTCGATGCGTTCCTTGGCGAGCTCGCGATGCCCGGCAGGCTTGCCAGGAAGACGCACATCCTTGTGCGCGAAAATCTCCACCATCGCATATGCGGGAAGGACAAGCTCATACTCGCCACGATTTCCATCGAGGAGCCTCTGCGCGCGAAGCGAACGCGCATCGACCTTCTCGTCGAAAAAGATCGAAAGAACGATTCCCGTATCGATCGCATAAAGGGGCAGGGGACTATCCCGCATCGCGCAGCTCCCTCACGATCGCAACCGAATCTTTGCCGTGAATATCGACATCCCGCCACAATCCCGCCAGCTCGCTGGCTTGCGGTACGGGCCCGAGGTCGGGTGCCCGTTCGATGCTCCGAACCCGCATCGAAACGACGCGATTGTCCTCGGGCGATCGCCTGAGACGCCCCGTGAGGTACACCTGCTGTTCGATCAGGGCCCTTGCCGCCTTCGCAGCCTCCTCGTTATCGAGCATGCATCGCACCATCCCTGGACGCGAACCGATCTT
>CACYEE010000145.1 GCA_902773415.1 uncultured Actinomyces sp. | reverse complement strand
GTCAAGCGAAAAAACCATGAACACGATGCTATATGTAGCACTTTCGCATGGTTTTTCGCCACTTCCGCCCGTCCGCGCCCATCCTTCAACTGCGTCAATGATACAGTCGGGCAGGGCGTTCTACTGTATCTTTAACGCAGTAGAACAGGTCGGCCAACTGCGTCAAAGATACAGTAGAACCCTATCCGGCCTCGGTCGTGTAATACTCGTGGCCGCAGTGCCGGCACCGCCTCGTCCGACGTATGACCTCGCCCATCTTCACCGTCCGCACAACGTACGAATGGCGGCATCCGCACTCTGCGCAGGGTATGCCGTCGGATGTCTCGCCGCGCATCACGTCCTCGTAGCTCTTCCGCCTGTTCTTAGCCATGGTAGACCTTCCTCCTGTTCTTCGTGCTGTGGGTTGTCTGGATTCCCTCGCCGGTTATGTTGTCGGCGCCGGCAAGCGCGTAGCACATGGCGACGCAGTCGCCGTAGTCGTGCGGGTTGCGCGTCTGCCACTTGTAGGCATAGCACTCGCGCCCGTTCCTGTCTCGCGTCTTCGTCTTCGCCTTCAGCTTCTCGTTGGCTATTTGCGCCGCAAATTTGTAGTGGTTCTCGCCGCCGTCGTAGATCGACAGGCCGCCAGCGCCGCCCGTCTCCGTGCCCCACGCCCTCTGCGCCTTTTCCTTGTATTCGTCCGCGTTGAACGCCAGCCACTTGCGCCGCTGCGGATCGCGGCAGAGCACAGTCTCGTTTCTCGCCTCGCGGATCCGGCTGCGGACATTCGGGTTCCAGTTCATCCCGGCACGGCCCAACATGGCGACGGCCTCGATGCCGTATTCGAGGCGAACGGTCGGCGCGAACTTCGTGACGGTCTTGAACTGTCGCCCGCCTGCGTCGACGCCCCACTTGTCGACGTGGATTCCAAGCGCGGCGATTTCCCCGGCGTGGGCTTTCAGGGCGGCTGTCAGCCGCCTGTCGAACTCGGTGTCGTTCAGGCGATCCGGAATCTTCACGGGCATGACGCGGTATGCGGTCACGAACGCCGTCAGCTGGATGTCGAACGCGATGACGGCGGTCGTCAAGGCGTAGCCGGGGTTGATGTCAGTGGCGGCGACGGTCAGCACGGCGTCGGCGGGGACCGTATTCGCCGGTACGCCTCGCCGTATGCGCTGGAGTATCGTCTTCGCGGAGAGTTCAAGCGCGAACGCATTGCGCCGGGGCTGCATCTGGTATTCGCTCATAAACGTCGCTTCGCCGTCACGGAGTAAGATGTTCATGGCGTGTTGGATTCCCGAAATCTCGGTGGCCGGGTCGAAGTTGCGCGGATTCAGTACCGCCGCGCCGTCGTCCATCTCCTTGCGGTGCTTCCTGTAGAACTTGTTGGCGGCGACATGCGGCTCCCTGTCCGCCGACTTCTCGGCGTTGAATATCTCCCAATAATCCTCCCAGTAGTCGCGGACGCCCTTGCGCTCGTCGACGGTCGCCTCCGGGTCGTGGCACTTCGGCCAGGCCAGCACCATCCTGTATGTCTTCGTCTTCCAGCCGGGGTCGGCGGCGAAGGTCTCCGAAAGATCGTCGGCCTCGATGGGCGTGGAAGTCATGACGGCGGCGATCTTCTTGCGGTGCCCGGCAAGACCCATGAAGGTCTTTTTCACCTTTGCGGCCATCTTCTCGACCTGTCCTTCGCTCTGCGCGTTCTCGTCGTTCTGCAGGTCGTCGAAGATTATGAAATCCGGGCGGAGTATGCCTTTCGACTTGCCGCGCGCCCCGGCGTTGAAGCCGACGGCCTCCAATATCACGCCGGACGACGGGAACGGTCGCCCCGTCGCCGTGTTTTCGACGGTCGGCAGTACGATCCTGCCGGACGAACGCCGCACCTTTGTCGCCCTGCCGTGGTACTTCTGCGTCTTCGCCCGCTGGTATGCGCCCTCAAGCCGCAGGAACGGCACGGCGACTTCCGGGAAATCCTGGATGTAGGCGGGGTTCTGCGTGATGCAGGCGAAGACGTCCTCGATGATGCCGGCCGCGTTGTCGTCGTTCGCGCCGACAGCGACGACGTAGCGGCGGCGCCCCGTCGTGGTAGTCCAAAGCACCGCGCCTTTCGTGTAGGCGGTCTTCCCGTGTCCTCTGGCAACGCGGATGTGATATGGGATGGAGGCGTCGCCGATCGCCTGTTCCATGTCGCGGACAATCGGCTGCATTTCCTTCGGCGGCGGGATTTCCAGAAACGCGCCAGCCGTCGGGTCGTCGCTTGTGCAATAGGTCCTCAAAAAATACAGGAAGTCCCGCTCGGCGCGGCGGCGGCGTTTCCAGTCGATGCCGGCGATGGCGGCGTCAAGGTCGGCGGCAATGTCGCCGTGCGACGACTTGGCGCGGCTCTTGGCCTGCCGCTCGGCGTATGTCAAGGCGCGGGGGCGGGCTTTCTCCGGCACGATCCTGTCGAATAGTGCCGCCGCTCCTTTCAGTCCGGGCGCGCTCCGCCTGGCCGTCCGCCGCAGGAAGTCAGCGACGGCTGCGAGGTCAATCTGGAAGTCGGCGCGGGCGGGTGCGCCCGGCTGCTGCATGAGCCAGCGCAACGTGCGGGTGGTCGCGTGTGTCGCTCCGCCGCTTCTCAAAACCGCTGCCGCCTCGTCTTCGGACAACAGGCGGACGGGCTTTCTCGCTGTTGCGCTCATATCCCGTCGAACTCCCCCCCTCTTTCACCGTCCACTTTCGCCGGCGGCGGCAAGTCCGCCGCGTTCTCGGCGGTGATATCCTGGTAAACCTTCACCATTGCGGAGTTTCCGCTCTTGGCCATCTTGATTATGGCTTGCCGCATCTCCAGTTTCGTGCGGAGTTGGCCGATCCTGTACCGCTTCTGCGCTTCCAGGCTGGCCCAGTACTCCGCTTCGCCAATTTCGGCTATTGCGCACGTCTCGGCAATCTGCATTTCCGCCGCGCCGCAATCCTCGATCGCTTGCAGGGTTTCTTCGCTCATCTGCGCCTCCATGGCTTGAAGTTCGGGAAATCTTTGTAATTGAAGGGGTGAATATCGTCGAAAAACGCCTTGTAGAAGTCGGCGACCTCGCTTTGGCAAGCAATCACCGTGT
>CACYEE010000144.1 GCA_902773415.1 uncultured Actinomyces sp. | reverse complement strand
CTTCCGGGTTCAGCGAATGCCGGTCGGCCGTTCGAGGGCGAGGGCGACAAGCTCGTCGATCAGCTTCGGATACGGAAGATTCGCCTTCTCCCACATCTTCGGATACATCGACACCGCCGTAAACCCGGGCATCGTATTGAGCTCGTTGACCATGACGGTTCCGTCGGGCGCGAGGAACATGTCGACGCGGGTCAGGCCCTCGCATTCAAAGGCTTCAAACACGGCGAGCGCAATCTCGTGCATCTTCTTGCCCACGGGCGGATCGATCTCGGCGGGAATCCGGAGGGTGAGCTCGGTGCCCCCGAGATACTTGTTCGAGTAGTCGTACCATCCGGCCTCGTTCTCGCCCAGCACGATTTCGCCGAGGTATGCGGCGCGCGGGCGCTCCCCGCCGTGCGAGCCGAGCACGGCGCATTCGATTTCGCGGGCGTCGATGCCGGTTTCCACCAGCACCTTCGGGTCGACCTTCTGGGCTTCCTCGATTGCCGCGGCAAGACCTTCGGGCGCCTCGACCTTGGACACGCCGATCGAGGAGCCGGCGCGGGCAGGCTTGACGAAGACGGGGTAGGCCAGGTTCTCGGCAACCTCGGCATGGACGCCGTCGGGGTCGCGTTCCCAGCGCCGGCGCGTGACGAGAACGTAGGGGGCGTAGGGAATTCCGGCCCCGTCAAGCACGAGCTTCATGACGTGCTTGTCCATGCCGGCCGCAGAAGCGAACACGCCGCAGCCGACGTAGGGAATCCGGGCCATCTCGAACATTCCCTGAATCGTTCCGTCCTCGCCGAAGGGGCCGTGCAGAAGCGGGAAGACGACGTCGACCTCGGCGAGCTTCTCGAGCCGGCCCGAACCGTCGGCCGGAACAACGTAGAAGGTACGGTCCTTCATTCCGAGCACGATCTGCCTGTCGTTCTCGGGAACCTCGCCGCCGAAGCCGTGAGCCTCGAGCTCGTCGGGATCGGTCGTGCCCGGAACCCAGGAACCGTCCTTGCGGATCGCGATGGCCGTCAGTTCGTACCTGTCGCGATCGATTGCGCGCATCACCGATGCCGCGGTCACGAGGGACACCGAATGCTCTCCGCTCATGCCGCCATAGACGAGAGCAAGACGAATCTTGGACATGGTCAGTTACCTTTCATGATGTGTGGGTGTGCGCTGCCCGCGTTCACTGCCGACGGGGCCTCGCCATAAGGGCCTTGAGGCCGATGCGGCGTTCCTGCCGGTCAAAACGTTCGGCCAGGCGTTCGTGAAGCTTCGCCTTGTAGACGACCGAGAGCGCTTCGGCCGGATTCCCGTCCGCTTCCGGCGAGCAATCCCACAGGTGGTCGCGGCGCGCGATGCCGGCGGAGCCCGGGTCGAGGGCGCGAATGTTCTCAAGCTCGTCGTTGACCGCGTCCATGATGGCGTCGGCTACCTCGTGGAACAGTTCCGAATCGGGGTTGCGCCCGCGGAAACGGTCGAGATCGACGGGCGATGCGTACCGGACTTCCGTACGGGTGGTGCGCCGTCCAAACAGTCGAAGGTTCACGTGTTTCGTCCATGGATCGACGAGCCGCTCGTTGCCCCAGTGGGCTACCGGGATGACCGGGGCCTCGGGGTGGGCAAGGGCCAGGCGGGCGACACCCGTCTTCGGGCGCATCGCCCAGCCGTCCGGATCGGCCGTGAAGGTTCCTTCCGGGAAGAAGACGACAAAGGCGCCGTCGGCGAGCGCCCTGTCCATGTCTTCCAGGCCATGAACGGCGTTGGCGTCGGAGGACAGATGCGACAGGTCTCCGCGCCGGTGAATCGGTATCTGTCGTGCCGTTCTGAGCATCCAGCCAAGCACGGGCGCGGAGAAGAGATCGGCTCGCGCTGCGAAACGCGGGGCGATTCCGACCTGGAAAAGCGGAACTCCGATGGTGAGCGGATCGATGAAGGCCGTATGGTTGGCGACGAGAATTGCCGGGCCCTTTTCGGGAAGGGCAGACAGGCCCTGGACGCGCAGGTCCTGGATCGCGTGGGTGAAAAAGGCGATGCCCGGTCCGAGAATCCGAAGAATCCACGGCATGCCCGGTCTGGAATCGTTCTTTGCATGCATGGGCGCGAAGGATGGATGGTCCTGGCTCCGCCCTGCCCTGTGCTCGCAGGCCATCGCCTACTCGACCTTTTCGACGTCGGCGTCAAGGGCTTGCAGCTTGTCCATGAAGTTCTCGTAGCCGCGGTCGATGATGTCGATGCCGGACACCATCGATTCGCCTTCTGCGGCGAGGGCGGCGATAAGATGCGAGAATCCTCCGCGCAGGTCCGGCACTTCGATGTCGGCGCCGTGCAGCTGCGTGGGCCCTTGGATGACGGCCGAGTGGCGGTAGTTCTCCGAGGCGAAGCGGCAGGGAAGCCCGCCGAGGCATTCTCGGTAGACCTCGACGTTCGCGCCCATCTCGACGAGGGCATCGGTAAAGCCGAAACGGTTTTCGTAGACCGTCTCGTGAACGATGGAGATTCCGGAGGCCTGGGTGAGGGCGACGACGAGCGGCTGCTGCCAGTCGGTCATGAATCCCGGGTGGACGTCGGTCTGCAACGGAATCGCGTGAAGCTCGCCGCCCGGATGCCAGAATCGGATTCCGTCGTCGGTCACCTCGAACTTGCCGCCGATCTTGCGGTAGACGTTGAGGAAGCTCGCAAGGGGCTGCTGCCCGGCGCCCTTGACGTAGATGTCGCCGCGCGTGGCGAGGGCGGCGCAGGCCCATGAACCGGCTTCGATGCGGTCGGTGAGGGAGGTGTGCTGGTAGCCCTGGAGCTCGGGGACGCCTTCGATCCGGATCGTGCGGTCGGTATCGACGGAGATGATGGCGCCCATCTTCTGGAGCACGGAGATGAGGTCCTTGATTTCGGGTTCGACGGCGGCTCCGGTCAGTTCGGTGATGCCCTCGGCCATGACGGCGGTCAGGAGGGTCTGTTCGGTCGCTCCGACCGACGGGTAGGGCAGATGGACGGGCTTGGCCTTGAGGCCCTTGTCGGCCACGAGGTGCATTCCCGTGCCTTCCTGGATGCGCCGGGCGCCGAAGTCCTCGAGCACTTTCATGTGGAAGTCGACGGGCCGGTCTCCGATGTGGCAGCCGCCGAGGTCGGGAATGTAGGCTTCGCCGAGGCGGTGAAGGAGCGGCCCGGCGAAGAGAATCGGAATGCGCGAGGACCCTGCCAGCGTGTTGATCCGCGAGGGGCTGGCGGGCAGGTGGATGTCGGAAGCGTTGATTGCGAGCACTCCCCTGGCCGCCGCGTAGTCGACTTCGACTCCGTGCAGCTCAAGGAGGGAGGAGACGACGTCGACGTCGCGAATCTGCGGCACGAGGCGCAGCACCGAGGTATCGGGGGCAAGCAGCGCGGCCACCATCGCCTTCGACACGAAGTTCTTGGCACCGCGAACCGTGATGGTACCGTTGAGGGGCTTGCCGCCCTTGACGCGAAGCTTTCCGTTCATCTTCTGACTCCTTCTGTGCCGGGACGCGCACTGCGTGCGGAAAGCGAGACAGTCAGAAGAATACCGCGCCTCAAGGGCGGAGGGCCAAACGTGACGGGTGCGTCACACTCTGGCGGATTCGGGAGCCGCCCTGCACGCAGCGGGCCGTCTCCGGTTCCGGCCATGCGGAGTCGGCGCGCCTTCATGCATGCATGGTTCCTTCATGTTCTGCCCGATGCGCAACGCCGGCGCGCGCCGGTCCGGGTTCAGGCGAGGGGCGCCTCGCGGTCGACGGGACGCGCGGAGACGACCTCTTCCTTTGGCAGGTGCCTCTTTGGAAGCGTCTTCGGCTTGAAGGAGGGGCGGTTGCGCTCGTATTCGGAGATGAGCGCTTCGTCTTGGAGGGTCAGGCCGATGTCGTCGAGGCCTTCCATGAGACGCCAGCGCGTGTAGTCGTCGATGTCGAAGGTGCAGGCGAAGGGGCCGCAATGCGCCTGGCGGTTTTCGAGGTCGACCGTCACCTCGGTGCCGGGTTCCGTTTCGAGGATCTTCCACAGCTGTTCGATGTCCGACTGGGCGACGACTGCGGCAACGAGGCCCGCTTTTCCGGAGTTGCCGCGGAAGATGTCGGCGAACTTGGGGGCGAGCACGACGCGGAAGCCGTAGTCGAGCAGCGCCCAGACGGCGTGTTCTCGCGAAGAGCCGGTGCCGAAGTCGGGGCCGGCGACGAGCACGGTGCCGCGTTTGTATTCCTTCTTGTTGAGCACGAAGTCGGGGTCCGTGCGCCAGGCGGCGAAGAGGGCGTCCTCGAACCCGGTGCGCTTGATGGACTTGAGGTGGACGGCGGGAATGATCTGGTCGGTATCGACGGCGCTGCGGCGAAGCGGAACGCCGATTCCGGTGTGGCTGATGAACTTCTCCATGATGACGGTGTCCTTCTTTCGGGTGGGGCGGGCTCGGGCGGCAGGTTCGCGGTTTCTCAGGCTGCGGGTTCGAGGTCGGCCGGCGTGGCGAGGCGGCCGGCGACGGCGGTCGCCGCGGCCACGAGCGGAGAGACGAGGTGGGTGCGCGCCCCCGGGCCTTGCCTGCCTTGGAAGTTGCGGTTCGACGTGGAGGCCGAGCGTTCTCCGGGTCCCATCTTGTCGGAGTTCATGCCCAGGCACATCGAGCAGCCGGCGTTGCGCCATTCGGCGCCGAAGTCGAGGAAGACCTTGTCGAGTCCTTCGGCTTCGGCTTGCAGGCGCACGCGCGCCGAGCCTGGAACGACGAGCACGCGCGAGATGTTCGCGGCCTTCGTGCGGCCCTTCATGACGGAGGCTGCGGCGCGCAGGTCTTCGATGCGGCCGTTCGTGCACGAGCCGATGAACACCTGGTCGATGTCGATCGAGCGCATCGGGGTTCCCGGTTCGAGGCCCATGTATTCGAGGGCGCTTTCGGCGGCAACTCGCTCGGTTTCGTCGGCCATGCCTGCCGGGTCGGGCACGGTGGCGGAAATCGGAACGCCTTGGCCGGGGTTCGTGCCCCAGGTGACGAAGGGTTCGAGGTCGTCGGCGTCGAGGTCGACGACGGTGTCGAAGACGGCGTCCTCGTCCGAAGCGAGCGTCGTCCAGTAGGCCACGGCTTCGTCCCAGTTCTCCGGGGCGTTCGGGCGGCCCTTGAGGTATGCGAAGGTCGTTTCGTCCGGGGCGACCATGCCGGCGCGGGCGCCGGCCTCGATCGACATGTTGCAGATGGTCATTCGCCCTTCCATCGACAGTTCCCGGATGGCCTGGCCGCGGTATTCGATGACGTGGCCCGCTCCCCCGTTCGTGCCGATCCTGGCGATGACGGCGAGAATGATGTCCTTGGCGGTGGTTCCGGGCTTGAGCGTGCCGCTCACGTTGACGGCCATCGTCTTGAAGGGGACAAGCGGGAGGGTCTGGGTGGCGAAGACGTGCTCGACCTCGGAGGTTCCGATGCCCAGGGCGAGGGCTCCGAAGGCTCCGTGGGTGGAGGTGTGCGAGTCGCCGCAGACGATTGTCATGCCGGGCTGGGTGATGCCGAGCTGGGGGCCGACGACGTGGACGATGCCCTGGTCGGCGTCGCCGAGCGGATAGATGGGCACGCCGAATTCTTCGGCGTTCTTTTCGAGCGCCTCGACCTGGGCGCGCGAGGTGTCGTCGGCGATCGGGAGGTCGATGTCGAGGGTCGGGGTGTTGTGGTCCTCGGTGGCGAGGGTGAGGTCGGCGCGGCGGACCTTGCGCCCTGCGAGGCGGAGGCCTTCGAAGGCCTGGGGGCTGGTGACTTCGTGGCAGAGATGGAGGTCGACGTAAAGGAGGTCGGGAGCTCCGTCCTCTCCCTTCTTGACGATGTGGTCGCGCCAGATCTTCTCCGCCATGGTGCCGCTCATGCTGCTCCTTTTCCCGTGTCCTGGATTGCCGACGCCGAGTGTGCGCCGTTGCGTCCGATAGGTCGAGAATAGGCCCTATCTCATCGTACGATACTCACATTCCGTCCACTGGACAGCACGGCGCGCGAATCTGGCCGGAGCGCGAATCGGCAGATCGTTCCGATTCCCGCCCCGGCGGCTTGCGCAGGCGGGAAAGCCAGGTGTCGCAGGGGCAGACCAGTGCCGGATTGGGGACGGTCCCCGATGCGACCCCCGGGAGCGCAATGCACCCCGATGCCGAATCGCGGGCACCCCTTGCCATCTCGCCTTCCGAGATGGCAATATCAGAACATGGACAACACTTCAGCAGGAAGCCCCGCGGACGGCGGCTCCGGCGTCGGCGTTCTCGACAAGGCCGCAGCAGTGCTCTCCGCACTCGAATCCGGCCCGCAGACCCTCGCCCAGCTCGTCTCCGCCACCCACCTCGCACGTCCGACCGCCCACCGCCTCGCCGTCGCCCTCGAATACCACCGTTTCGTCGCCCGCGACATGCAGGGGCGCTTCGTGCTTGGCCCGCGCCTGTCCGAACTCGCCTCCGCGGCCGGCGAAGACCGCCTCCTCGCCGCCGCAAGCCCCGTCCTTCTTGCCCTGCGCGACCACACCGGCGAATCCGCGCAGCTCTTCCGCCGCCAGGGCGAACAGCGAATCTGCGTCGCCGCCGCCGAACGCACCCTCGGCCTTCGCGACTCCATCCCCGTCGGCGCTACCCTGTCCATGAAAGCCGGATCGGCCGCACAGGTCCTTCTCGCCTGGGAAGAGCCCGAACGCCTCCACCGCGGCCTGCACGGCGCCTCCTTCACCGCCACGAACCTCTCGGCCGTCCGACGCCGCGGCTGGGCGCAGTCCATTGCCGAACGCGAACAGGGAGTAGCCTCCATCTCCGCGCCAGTGCGCGGCCCCTCCGGGCGCGTCATCGCCGCCGTCTCCATTTCCGGCCCCATCGAACGCATGGGCCGCCAGCCCGGCCGGCAGCACGCCGCCGCCGTCGTCGCCGCCGCGAAACGCCTCTCCGACGTTCTCCAGTCCGCCGACGGCATCGAATAGCCCCGCTCGGCCACCGTCCTTCGGGCGGAAGCGCCCCCGGTCTTCGTCGCCCCCGCCTCCCGCCGGGCTTACGATGGGCCCATGAAGAAGACGCTTCTCGTCACCAACGACTTTCCTCCGCACTCCGGAGGCATCGAAACCTACCTCGAAGGCTTCGCCAGGCAACTCGACCCCGAACGGCTCATCGTCTACGCCTCCACCCCGATCGACGGCGACTGGCAAGCCTACGACGCCGCCACGCCTTGGACCACGGTGCGCAACCCGACCGCAACGCTCCTGCCGAACGCCAGGACACGCAAGGAAATGCAGGCTCTTGTCCGCGAACACGAAGTGGAAAACGTCTGGTTCGGATCCTCCACGCCCCTGGGAATCCTCGCCGATGCCGCGCGCAAGGCCGGTGCCCGCCACGTTCTCGCCTCCACCCACGGACACGAAATCGGATGGTCCATGATCCCCGGCGCGCGCCAGTACCTGGCGAAGGTCTTTGCGCGAATGGACACCATCACCTATATCGCCAACGCCACGCTCGAACGCCTGCGCCCCCGCCTTCCCGGCTCGGCGAAGCTGGTCCGCCTGCCCGGCGGCATCGACGCCGGCGACTTCGCCTTCGACGCCACGCCGCGCAACGACCTGCGCACGATGCATTCGATCGGTTCGCGCGACAAGGTCGTCCTGTGCGCCTCAAGGCTCGTCAAGCGCAAGGGCCAGGACATGCTCATCCGCGTCTGGCCCGAAATCGCGCGCCGCTACCCCGGCACACGGCTTGTCATCGTCGGAACCGGCCCTTACGAATCCCGGCTCCGCAGGCTCGCGGACTCCTCGCCCGCGCGCCCGTGGATCGTCTTTGCCGGGGATGTCAAGCACGACAGGATTCCCGGCTACTTCTCGATGGCCGACATCTTCGCGATGCCATGCCGCACCCGGAGAG
>CACYEE010000143.1 GCA_902773415.1 uncultured Actinomyces sp. | reverse complement strand
GATCGACGAGGGTGCACGTCTCGTCTCCGCGCTTCTCGCCGCCTGCCTCGGCTGGCCCTGCCTCCAGAACGTTGCCGCCGTCGAGGCTGCCGGAGACGGCTGGAAGGTCGTCCAGAACCTGCCCGGCGGCGCCTCCCGCACGCTCGAAATCGCAGGTCCTGCGGTCCTCGCCGTCACCTCGGACGCCACCACCCCGAAGGCGGCCTCGATGAAGGAAATTCTCGCCTCCGCGAAAAAGCCCGTCGAAGTGCTCGCGCTCGCCGACATCGACGGCCTCGATGCCGACGCCACCGAACCGGCCGCACGAACGCCGCGCGCCGCCGAAGCCGTGGCCCGCAAGAACATCACGCTCGAAGGCTCGCCCGAGGAGATTGCGGCGAAGCTCGCCGAGGCACTGCGCGCCGAAGGCGTGCTCTGAAGGAGGAGACAGACATGACGCACGCACTCATCATCACCACGACCCCGCGAACCTCCGCGCTCGTCAATCTCGCGCGCGGTGCCGCCGAAACCGTCACCGCGCTCGTCGTTGGCGACGCCGAAGTTCCCGGAGTGGACGCCGCCGTCCGCATCCCGCTCGCGGCGGGCCAGCCTGCCGAAGCCCTCGCCCCGGCAGTCTGCGCCGCCGTCAGGGCCGCCGCAACGGACAGCGTCCTCGTTGTCGCCCCCGACGCTCCCGCCGAGCGGGTCCTCGCCGCAGCCGCCGCCGTCGCTCTCGACGCGCCCGTCTTCACCGGCGTGCGTTCCGTGGTTTCCCGAGGCGGATTGCTTGCGCTACGCCGATCGCTCTACGGAGGAATCGTCGAAGAAGACGTCGAGGTTTCCGGCTCCGCAGTCGTTGTCGGCGACGGCGGAGCCGCCGCTCCCGGCGAACCGGCACCCTCCGAATCCACTGCTGCCGAGGGTGCCTACCCGATGGCCATCGTCGCCCAACAGGAAACCGGAACGGACGTCGTCGACCTTTCCGTCGCTCTGCGCGTAGTCGGAGTCGGCCGGGGCTTCGCCGAAAAGGAAGACCTCGCGATGGCCGACGAACTCGCCGCCGCGCTCGGCGCGGAAATCGGCTGCACCCGCCCATTGTCCGAAGGAATCGCATGGATGGAGACCGACCGCTACATCGGAATCTCCGGCGTCGCAATCGCCCCCGAGCTGTACATCGCCGCCGGCATCTCCGGCCAGATTCAGCACACGGCAGGCATTGGCGGCTCCAGGATTGTCGTTGCCGTCAACGACGATCCGGATTCGCCGATTTTCGAGGTGGCCGACTATTCGATCGTTGCCGACCTCTACCAGATTCTGCCCGCATTGACGGCGGAATTCTCAAAGTAGCAGGCAAACGAACGGAACACTGCCCCGTACGGCGCATAGCGTGCGACACCATGCGACAACGGGGTCAGACCCCTGACACCGGGGATGCGCGAGAGGAAAACCATGAAGGTGACGGACATGATGGGCGCGGCGAAACTCGCCGGACGTGCCGCAGGCGAAAAGCTGCGCGGCTTCGGCAAAACCAGGTCGAAAGTCGCAAATCCGCTGAACATTCCCGCCGACGAAACCGAGCATGAAACCTGGCAGGCCGAAGACCGCTACGACTTCGACGTCATCGTCGTCGGTGCCGGAATCGCCGGTTCGGTCTGCGCCACCGAACTCGCCCGCGAAGGCTACGAGGTGCTCCTCGTCGATCGAGGCACCGAACCGGGAGCCAAAAACCTCTCCGGCGGGGTGCTCTACTCGCGCGTCATGGAAAGCGTCTTCCCGAACTTCGCCGCCGAAGCGCCCGTCGAGCGCGTCATCGTCCGCAACGAGCTCCTGTTCCTCAACAACGATTCCGCACTCGGAATCGACGCATGGGATTCGCGGCTCGCCGAACCGGCCAACGCCGTTTCCGTGCTGCGAGCCAGGCTCGACCCGTGGCTTGCCGAACAGGCCGAAGCCGCCGGAGCGACCGTCATGGCGGGAATCCGCATCGACAAGCTCGTATTGTCCGAAAAGGTTCCGGGCCAGGTCATCGGCATCAAGGCAGGCGACGACGTTCTCACCGCGAGAATCGTCGTCGCGGCCGACGGCGCAAACGCCTTCCTCGCCCGACAAGCCGGCCTGCGTCGCGACCCGAAACTCCACGAACAGGCCCTGGGAATCAAATCCGTCATCCGGCTTCCCGAACAGACGCTGCGCGACCGGTTCCGCATCGCGGGCAACGAAGGCGCCGCGTACGCCGTCGTCGGCGAAGCAACCGGCGGACTTCCCGGCGGAGGCTTCATCTACACGAACAGGGAATCCGTCTCGATTGGCGTCGTCGTGCGCCTCGATTCGCTCAAAGCCTCCGGCCTCGCCTCCTCCGACATCCACGACCGCTTCCTTGCCCACCCGGCCATCGCGCCGCTCATCGAAGGCGGCGAACTTCTCGAATACGGCTGCCATCTCGTCAACGAAGGCGGGAAGGCGATGATTGATGGCCTCGTCGGCCCCGGCCTTGTCTCCATCGGCGACGCCGCCGGTTTCACCCTCAACACCGGCTTCACGATTCGGGGCATGGACCTCGCCGCAGGCTCCGCCATCGTTGCCGCGCGCGCCGTCCGCCACGCCCTCATCGTCGAAAACTATTCGCGCAACCAGCTGCGCGTCTACACGAACGAACTGCGCAAGTCCTGGGTCGGCCAGGACATGGAAACCTACGCCGGAGCCCCGGACTTCTTCGATTCGGAGCTGCTGTTCGCCAGGCTCGGCCCCCTCGTTTCCGACGTGTTCCGGCGCCTGCATGCCCACGACGGAACGCCCCGGCGACACATCGGCACTGTCGCCCGCGAAGCCCTTGCGGCCTCGGGAGTCCATATGACCGAGCTTGCGAAGCTCGGATACAAGGCGCTGCGCTCGCTGTGACGGCGGCGAAGGAAGGACCATCATGACCGAAACGTATCGTGGCTCCATCGCCTCGCGGCTTGGCGTCAACATGTACGAGATCGACGAAGGCAACCCGCATATCGTCGTCGACCAGGATGCGGTGCGTGCCAGTGGAGTTGCGCCGATGCTCGAGCGCATCTGCCCCGCGCACGTCTACTCCGTCGAGGCCGACGGTACCCTGAGCGCCGAATGGGCTGCTTGCCTCGAATGCGGCACCTGCCTTGCGCTCGCCCCCGAAGCGGTGAGCTGGCGGTATCCGGCAGGCGCAATGGGAGTCGTCTACCGGGAAGGCTAGGTGCGCCGGCTTCGGCGAGGCCCGTCGACAGGGGAGTTTCTGGCCGCCGGGCCTTTTCGTTCGGGGCGACGCTGCGAGCGCTTCGCGGAGCGAGACGTGCGGCTCGCGTGACAGCGGGGTCAGACCCTTGTGTTACGAACGAAGCTGGACGTGACGGCGGGGCCAGACCCCGCCCTTCATGGCTGCCGCCATCGTCGATTGCCATTCGACGCCGGGTCCCGCGTCGAATTCGCCGGAACCTGCTGCCGCGCTGGCAACGCGCTCATGCGAACCAGCCCTCCTCGACGAGACGTGACGGCGGGGTCAGACCCTCGCTTCGCCGATGTGCCGCGACACGTGAAGCGGTCATGCGCGGTGTCCTCTTGGGAGCGGGCAGGACGAGCGGGGCGATTTGGAGATCGGGGGCGACGTGCGGCGTGCCGGGTGTCGGCACGAACGACGGGTGCCTCGAAAACTCTTGCCGGGGTGGCCCAAAGGCGGCAACTTCGCGTTCGGAAATGGGGCGTGTGTCTCATTTCCAACTGTTTCTGGCTGTAGGAAAGGTGCTGGAGGAGTGGGAAAACGTTGCAAGTATGCGGTTTTGGAGTGCCGGTGCGCTGCGTGCAAATTTCGATAAGATACGTTCAATTCGCTTTTCAGGAAATAGAGGGTTAGAGTTACTTTATGAAAGATTTCAGCTGGATGTTCAAGCGGCACCTCAAGCCGCTTGTCGTCTTCATCGCGGCGGAAGCTGTGGTGATTGGCGGAATCTTTTATTCCTTCAGTCAGGGTGAACCCGTGAGGATTGGCATTGCGTTCGCGGCTTTCGCTGTGGCGCAGTACGTTATCTACACAGCGTGGCGCGATATTCGCGACGGCGACGAGTGGGACGATGACGGGCCGAAGAATCACGGGAACCTGACAGACTTCTAGTTGTATCCGCTCACCTCGAAACGCAGGGTACTGGTGCCGCACTCTTCAGCATGGGGTGCGGCACCAGTGTTTTAGGCATTCTTATGCGTGAAACCTGACATCCATATGGCATGACATGGATGCGACGCCCGCGATGCGACAGCGGGGCCAGACCCCGATGCCACGCAATGCGACATACCGTTCGGTGTTGCGCCAAGCATCTTCGGACACGCGGCAG